>NZ_KV833398.1:24185-137433 GCF_001837655.1 Haemophilus sp. HMSC071C11
TTCTTTCACTTTTACGCGTTTTTCTGGGTTTTAAAATAGTTATGGTAACTAGCTGGCTTAAACCCACCATACGCAACTAAATTAGCTCTAGTCCTAACACTTTACGACCGTTAATACTTGCGATATTGACCATTTCATCTAAGTGAGGGAAACGGCAACCCGCAGCTAATAGGCTTAATTCTTGCCATAAATCGCCTTCACATAGAGGAACCATGTAATCACAAATATTATCTGTGCCTAGGGCAACAGTGATACCTTCGGGAATCATTTCATCTGCTGGCGTGAGTGCATTATGGAATGGCATAAGATCTTCTTTGCGATTACTGTCAATCCATGCCATAGGACAGGCTATCATCATCATTTTGGCTTTACGCATTTTTTCGTAAAGTTTGTAGCGATATTCTTTTGAATGTGAGCCAATGGAAATACCATGGATACCTACAACTCGCCCCTCCATTCCGTGTTCAATGGTTTTGTCGCAAAGTTGCTCGGTTTCTTTTTCACTTGGATTGTTGAATTGGTCTACATGTACATGACACATAATTCCAAGAGATTTGGCCTTATCTAACAAGATATCCATCGCTTCTAAGCCACGTCCATAATCCAATTCATCACGATATGGTAAGCCGCCAATCATATCTACCATTTCTGCACCAATATCAAACCATTTACGCGCAGTGGGTTCTATTACCCCTTTTAAAGTTTGATTGGCAAATTTTAAAATAATGTCATGTTTATACACTTCGCGGGCTTTGTGTGCGGCAATAATTGCACGATCTTCACAAATTGGGTCTATATCGACAAAAGTACCAAATGCGGTTACACCTTGGGATATCATTAATTCAATAGATTGGCAAAAACGTGCGTAATAATCATCAACACTGGAAGTGCGTTTTACTTCATCCACTAAATCCCATTTTTGTTGCAAATTACTACTATGATAAATCCCAATTTTCTCTGGCGTCATCGTAAAAGCGCGGTCAGCATGAGCATGGGCATTTACCCACCCGCCTTTTTTGATAATTTCATCGCGAATATAGGTTTTAAAACTACGAACATGGCTTTTCATACAAACTCCGTAAAAAAGAAAGGATAAAAAGACGAGAATGTATATTAATTGAAAGGTACTGTAAGTACGGCGAGAAGCATTATGATAATGTTATGAAAAACTCACGGATTTTCATTAATAACATTTTTCAGTCTTAAACTGAGGCGTGAGTATAAAGACTTAAGGGCAAAAAATCCATTCTTTTGTGCACTTATAGATTATTTTTCAAAGAAGAAATTTTGTAATTGGAAGGCTTCTAAAAAAATTCCAAGTGGCGGTCTGTCTGAAGATTGCTCAATATAATCTTTATCGAATTTTTTGTAATTCCCTTTGCGATCAATGTGATATTGTGTTCCATCAGGTTGAATCACCACATTCCAGCGGAAATTCGAGGCAAGTACCCAGTCATCTCCTTTAAGATCAAAGAGATTGCGTCCCTGACTATAATCCATCAACGGGTTTTCTACACGGAATACTGTCTGCATTAATGCAGAGAAAATATCCGCATGATTACTTAATCCATTCTGTTTACCTACTGGTAAATCTTTCCAATATACAAGCAATGGCACTTGAATTTCATCACGCCCAAAGTAGTTTTCTCGCTCTTTTTGATTCATTTCATTAAAGGTTAAACCATGCTCTGACGTGATTATGACTAATGTATTTTCAAGCGGTGTACTTTCTAACGCTTTTGTTAAAAGAGAATCAATGTCTTGCAAAGTGCGGTCATAATCTGATGGGTTTTTAGCATCCAAGGCTAAATCCAAATAAGCAAACCAAGGTGAGTCAGTTTTTTGTGCTTTAATAAAATCATTGAGATTTTTTACCGCACTTTCATTATTTGGTTTGTTGGTTTTATTCGATGAAAGTTTTATTTCACGAAATAATGCTTGGCGGAAGATGCTATCTTTGAAATTCGTAGCAGAAAATAAACCCAATTGATAATTTTCAGCACGTAATTTTTCGATTAAAACAGATTGGGTATGATTGCTTAAAATGCTATCGGTGTAATTTGCATTTAGCCCGTAAAATAACCCAATTAAGCCTGCGTTATTACTATTGCCTGTGCTGTAATGATTAGTAAATTCCGTTGAGCTTGTTGCAAATTTAGCAAGTTTTGGCATCTTTTCATTAGAAATCGCATCATGGCGTAAACCCGAAACCGTTACGAGCAGAATATTAGGTTTGTGCGTAATTGGTGCATAAGTGAGTTCTTTTTTCGGATAATCAATTTTTAAGGCATCTAAACGACCTTCTTGCGCCAATTTTTGCGTATATTCTTCCCCATCCAAGAAACCGTGTTTTTCTAAAAAAGAACGAGCTGTCATTGGATAAGATAAAGGGAAATTAGAGCGTTGCATAGTGATCGGACGATACAAATAAGCATCTGCCCAAGCATAAATTAAATGCGTCGCGATGAATGTTGTGGTTAAGAATATACCAGTGCCTTTTAGCCATTTTTGGCGTTCAAGACTACGTAATTTTTCCCAACTCCAGCGAGAAAATAACATTTGTGCCAGTAAAATTATTGGCATTGGTGCAAAGAAAATTTGCCAATCGCGTGACATTTCACCATTTTCTGGATTGACCAGCAAATTCCATACAACAGAGGATAAATGCAGATTAAAACGATTGAAAACGGCGGTATCAAATAATAATAAGGTTGTGCAAATGGTGGAAAAAATTACGGTTAATCCGCGAAAAGTGCGGTGATTTTTAACAATAAAACTCAGTGGAAAGACCACGAGTAAGTACAACGCAAAAACGTTGAAACTGAAATGCCCGAGCAAACTCACAAAGAAATAAAGTTTTCCTGCGAGAGTATCTGGCCAGTCAATGATAAAGGCATAACGTGCGCCAATAAGAATAGCAACAATGATATTAAAAAAGGCAAACCAATGGCCCCACGAAATTTTTCGTGAAACGTCATCGCGGTATTGTTTGCCGCTGAAGGTGCCTTTTTTAATCCATTTCATATTAACGTGTTTTTACCGCATTAATTAAGGAATTCGAAAATGCTTGAGCTAATGCCTCACGTTGAGTTTGTGGCACGCTGGTGGTTAATAAATTACTTGCCATGTTACCCAATGCGATTAAGGATAGATCTACAGGGGCTTTATGTTTTTCTAATACTGCGATCATATCGTTTACAATCGCACTTAATTGAGCATCAGAATATTTAGAATGTTGAGCCATAATGTTAAAAATAAAAAAAATTTGGCTTATGATACCCGATTATTTGGTAGAACCTAAATAATTTCTTTTTTCTTGCTGAAAAAGTGCGGTTATAATTTGCGGCAAATTTTTCAAAGGTGACAAAAATGAGTATTACCGTTAATCAAATTGTTTTGCATCAGTTAGTCAAAAATGTGGATGGCGACAGTATAAAAATGGAAAGCGTATTACGCGACGAGTTGCTGTCCATTACACCAGAAATAGAACAAATGATGTTGCAATTGCATCAAGGCTATCAAAATAAAGCGAAGGCTTTTGGCGTGTTTCAGGAAAAGTCTATATTTGCACAACATTTAAATCGTTTATTAGAGCAAGAAATTGAGTTTTTGGGTTTTAGTCAATATTCAACAAAATTGCTTGCAGATGAGCTAGGTAAATATAACTTTGCGGAAAGTGGCACCTTAATTTTATGTCAATATAATTTCTTAGCGACAGATTATTTGTTTATTGCATTGCTTGATAGTCGTCATAGTATGCTGGTCGATGAGCATTTAGATATTCACCGTACAGAATATTTGGATATTACTCAGTTTGATATTGCGGCACGGATAAATTTGACGGATTTGCAAGTAAACGCGAACTCTAATCGTTATTTAACCTTTATAAAAGGTCGTGTAGGTCGCAAAATTAGTGATTTTTTTATGGATTTTTTAGGTGCCGAAGAAGGATTAAATCCACAAGTTCAAAATCAATGTTTATTGCAAGCTGTGAGTGATTACTGCGATCAAGGCGAACTCAACAAAGAGCAAACTCAAGCGGTAAAAAAACAAGTGTTTGAATATTGTAAAGGTCAGCTTTCAAATGGTAACAATATTGAATTAAGGGAACTTTCTGATTCATTACCCACTCTAAACGAACAGCCTTTTGTCGTCTTTACGGAAGAACAGAATTATGGTTTGGAAGAGAGTATTCCACCAATACGTTCAACATTGAAATCGCTAACAAAATTCTCTGGGTCAGGAAAGGGCGTTACCCTAAGTTTTGATGCGGAATTATTGAATACACGTATTCAATGGGATCCTATGACAGATACCCTAACCATCAAAGGCTTACCACCAAATTTAAAAGATCAATTACAAAAGGCTTTACAATCAGAGAATTAATTTGGAAATACACCCAATTTTGGATATTATTTGACAGAACTTTTGCACAAATTAAGGTAAAGAAAATGCAAGTTAAAACACTTTTAGGCGCAACCTTTTTAGCATTAAGCCTCGCTTCTTGTTCCACCGTTGAAAAAGTTGTATATCGAATTGATGTACCGCAAGGCAACTATTTAGAGGCGACTACCGTTGCGCAAGTTAAAGAAGGCATGACTTCTCAACAAGTACAATATTTGTTGGGAACACCAATATTAATCGACCCTTATAATAACTACACTTGGTACTACGTATTCTTACAACAACGTGCCTATGAAACGCCAGTTCAACATACTTTCACAGTAAAATTTGATCAACGTGGGATTGTGACAGAAACCCATCTTGATAAACCTTTACCACAGGTTTCACAACAAGGCGAAAATAACACCATTATTGAAACAGGTGAGAAACCAAAATCAAGCTGGTGGAAATTCTGGAAATAATCTTTTTATTTTCACCGCACTACAATAAGAATAATTGGTAAAAGGAATCTCCAATGTCAAAACTCTTACTCGTTGATGATGATATTGAATTAACTGAACTACTTTCTACACTTTTAGAACTTGAGGGTTTTGACGTTGAAACTGCAAATAATGGATTAGAAGCATTACAAAAACTCAATGAAAGCTATAAACTGGTTTTACTTGATGTAATGATGCCAAAGTTAAATGGTATCGAAACATTAAAAGAAATTCGTAAAGTCTCTAACGTGCCAGTGATGATGCTAACAGCAAGAGGCGAAGACATTGATCGCGTATTAGGCTTAGAATTGGGAGCGGATGATTGTTTACCCAAGCCTTTTAACGATCGTGAGCTTATTGCAAGAATTAAGGCGATTTTGCGTCGTAGTGTATCTCCTTCAAATAATACCGCAAATGTAGAAATCCTTTCTTTTGACGGAATTACTCTCCACTTTTCTCACGGAATTGCAACCTATAATGAAGAAAATCTAAATTTAACGGATTATGAATTTAAGATTCTTTGTTTATTGCTTAAATCTAAGGGAAATGTGGTAAGTCGAGAAGAATTAAGTTTAGAAGTGATGGAAAAACCACTCACTCCATTTGACCGTTCTCTTGATATGCACATCTCTAATTTAAGACGCAAATTACCAGAACGAAAAAACAAGCCCTCTTGGTTTAAAACTTTACGCGGAAAAGGATACGCTTTAGTCACCTAATTTTTATGAAATTAGGTTATTTTTTCAATTTAAATCAACTCACTATCCAAACATTTCTTATGTTTTGGTTTTCTTTTTTTCATAATGATGAGCCTTGTGATCACTGTACCTAATTTCGATCTCAGAATTTATTCCCCCATTAAAAGAAGCGAATATTGTTAATTATCAAAAAGAAATATTAGGCGGGCTATCAATGAATATAAAATTGCCATTATGGATCACCCATTAAATAAAAATGATAACAATTTTTACCGCACTTTTACCTTTAAGCATTGTCCACAGCAAAAGAAATGACGTCATTAATTTTTTCACAATCTAAAGCGATCATCATTAAACGATCTATTCCTAATGCGACACCTGAAGCATCTGGCATACCCGCTTCTAAGGCAGCAAGAAAGCGTTCATCAATTTCTCGAGTAGGCAATTCACATTTTTGTCTTTGTTGATTATCTAATTCAAAGCGATGACGTTGTTCTTGCGCATCGGCAAGTTCGTGAAAACCATTGGCTAATTCTAAACCTTTATAATAGAACTCAAAGCGTTCTGCTACCCGCTGATCTTCTGGGCTTACTTGTGCTAGAGCTGCTTGTGTTGAAGGGAAATGATACACGGCAATAGGTCGTTCTTTTCCAATTTGAGGCTCAACGACTTCACTAAATAAAAACTGTAATAACGTATCGCGATCTTCATTATCTTCAGCCATAAAATTATGTTTACGTGCTGCTTCAATTAATTCTGAACGTTCTGCTGACAAGGGATCTAAGCCTACATATTCTTGGAAAACAAATTGGTAGCTTAAACTTTCTGCAGGTGGACAATCTAAAATTTGTTGGAGCAAATCATCTACTTCATTAATTAAACGATGCATATGAAAGTGCGGTCGATACCATTCCAACATAGTAAATTCTGGATTATGGCGATTTCCAGCTTCTTCATTGCGAAACACTTTACTGATTTGGAATATCGGCCCACTCCCTGCTGCAAGCAAGCGTTTCATATGATATTCAGGGCTTGTAGAAAGCCAAAGTGTTTTGGATTGTTCACCGAAAGGCGCAAGAAATTCCGTGCTAAAGGTGGAGAGATGTAAATCAGTGACGCCAAATTCACTTAGAACAGGGGTCTCTACTTCAAGCAAACCGCGTTCTGTAAAAAATTGACGAATTTCAGCAATAATTTTTGCCCGTTTAAGAAGATTTTTTATATCGGCAGAAGGTTGCCAATGATTAAGTGCGGTCATTTTTAATCCTGTTTTAAAAATTTTGCACATTGTAAACGAGAGCTACTCTCAACTCAATCTTAGCTTTTTTGAGGTAGATCACAAAATACGATCTTTTCCATCTTTAGACATAAAAAACGTTATTAATTTGTAACAAAAAATGGCACAATGCCCACACAATATTACCCTTTTAGGGGATTTATTTTTACTTTCTATTGATTGGAGGATATCGTGCAAACAGTTAATGTCGATATTGCGATTGTTGGTGCTGGTGGCGGTGGTTTACGTGCAGCGATTGCCGCAGCAGAAGCAAATCCTAACTTAAAAATTGCATTAGTTTCTAAAGTATACCCGATGCGTAGCCATACTGTAGCAGCAGAAGGTGGTGCAGCGGCAGTTATCAAAGAAGAAGATTCTTACGATAAACACTTCCAAGATACCGTTGCTGGTGGGGACTGGCTTTGTGAGCAAGATGTAGTGGAATATTTCGTGCAACATTCCCCTGTAGAAATGACTCAATTAGAACGTTGGGGATGTCCTTGGAGCCGTAAAGCTGATGGCGATGTAAACGTACGCCGTTTCGGTGGAATGAAAATTGAGCGCACTTGGTTCGCTGCAGATAAAACAGGTTTCCACTTATTACACACGCTTTTCCAAACTTCTATTCAATATCCACAAATCCAACGTTTTGATGAACACTTCGTATTAGATATTCTTGTTGATGATGGCCATGCTCGTGGTATGGTTGCAATGAACATGATGGAAGGTTCGCTTGTTCAAATTAATGCCAATGCGGTTGTTATTGCAACTGGTGGTGGTTGTCGTGCATTTAAATTTAATACCAATGGCGGCATTGTAACAGGTGACGGCTTATCTATGGCATATCGTCACGGTGTACCACTTCGTGATATGGAGTTTGTTCAATATCATCCAACAGGCTTACCTAATACGGGTATTTTAATGACCGAAGGTTGTCGTGGCGAAGGCGGTATCTTAGTGAATAAAGATGGCTATCGCTATCTTCAAGATTACGGTCTAGGTCCTGAAACGCCAATTGGCAAACCGCAAAATAAATATATGGAACTTGGCCCTCGTGATAAGGTTTCTCAAGCATTCTGGCAAGAATGGAAAAAAGGTAATACCTTAAAAACTGCGAAAGGCGTAGATGTGGTGCATTTAGATTTACGTCATCTTGGTGAAAAATATTTACATGAGCGTCTGCCATTCATTTGTGAATTAGCAAGTGCTTATGAAGGTGTAAATCCAGTAAATGAACCAATTCCAGTTCGTCCAGTTGTTCACTACACCATGGGCGGTATTGAAGTCGATTTCAATAGCGAAACACGTATCCAAGGTTTATTTGCTGTAGGAGAATGCGCATCTTCAGGTTTACATGGTGCAAATCGTTTAGGATCTAACTCTTTAGCTGAACTTGTTGTGTTAGGTCGCGTTGCAGGGGAATATGCGGCACAACGTGCAGTTGAAGCTCAATCGGTAAATCAAAGTGCGGTTGATGCTCAAGCAAA
The DNA here is from genome assembly GCF_001837655.1 of Haemophilus sp. HMSC071C11. Lineage (NCBI taxonomy): Bacteria > Pseudomonadati > Pseudomonadota > Gammaproteobacteria > Pasteurellales > Pasteurellaceae > Haemophilus > Haemophilus sp. HMSC071C11. Next base: position 32,530 of record NZ_KV833398.1, read on the forward strand.
AGATGTTGTTGCTCGCCTAGAAGCTCTTCACAAACAAGAAGGTAATGAATCTTGGTCTGAAATCCGTGATGAAATGGGTACCGTGATGGAAGAAGGCTGTGGTATTTACCGTGACCAAGCAAGTATGCAAAAAGCAGTAGATAAAATTGCAGAGTTAAAAGAACGTTACAAACGTATTCGCGTATCAGATAATTCAAGCGTGTTCAATACAGATGTACTTTACACCGTTGAGTTGGGTTACATTCTAGATGTTGCACAATCTATTGCAAATTCAGCGATTGAACGTAAAGAATCTCGTGGTGCTCACCAACGCTTAGATTACACAGAACGTGACGATGTCAATTATTTAAAACACACACTTGCTTTCTACAATGAGAATGGTGCGCCGCGCATTGAATACAGTCCGGTGAAAATTACTAAATCTCAACCTGCAAAACGTGTTTACGGTGCGGAAGCAGAAGCTCAAGAAGCAGCTGCGAAAGCTAAGGAGCAAGCAAATGGCTAATTCACCAGTAATGAATGTTGAAGTATTACGCTACAATCCTGAAATCGATCAAGAGCCACATTTAAGCACCTATCAAGTACCTTATGATAATCAAACTTCATTGCTTGATGCGTTAGGCTATATTAAGGATAAACTTGAACCATCTCTTTCTTATCGTTGGTCTTGCCGTATGGCGATCTGCGGTTCTTGCGGGATGATGGTAAATAACAAACCAAAATTGGCTTGTAAAACGTTCTTACGTGATTACAGCGGCCATATGCGTATTGAGCCGTTAGCAAACTTCCCAATTGAACGTGACTTAGTGGTTGATTTAAGCCACTTTATCGAAAGTTTAGAGGCAATTAAGCCTTATATTATTGGTAACGAAGCACCAGCATTAGATGGTAAACCACATCCATCGAAAGAATTGCAAGTTAGCCGTACTAAACAAACGCCAGCACAGCTTGAGAAATATCGTCAATTCTCAATGTGTATCAACTGTGGTTTATGCTATGCCGCTTGCCCTCAATTTGGTTTAAATCCTGAATTCTTAGGCCCTGCAGCTATTACGATGGCTCACCGTTATAATCTTGATAACCGTGACCATGGTAAAGCAAAACGTATGTCATTATTAAATGGTAAAAACGGGGTTTGGAGTTGTACTTTCGTTGGCTATTGCTCAGAAGTTTGTCCAAAACATGTGGATCCTGCTTCTGCAATTAACCAAGGCAAAGTGGAAAGTGCCAAAGATTATGTTATCTCTATGCTAAAACCAAAAGGCTAAGGGGGAAGGAATGTCAGTAACAGTGAGTAAACGTAAAAAATATGTTCGTCCAATGACAGCGACTTGGTGGCAAAAATTGGACTTCTACAAAGCTTATATGCTACGTGAAGCGACTTCAGTCTTTGCTGTATGGTTTTGTATTGTATTGCTTTATGGTGTTCTTTGCCTTGCAAGCAATCCAATGCCAGGCTTAGGCATCTTGAGCTTTATTGAGTTTTTAAGAAACCCTATTGTAGTGTTCTTAAATATTATTACGCTTATCGCAACGCTTTATCATACGGTGACATATTTCTTAATGACACCAAAAGTGATGAATATCATTGTGAAAAATGAACGCTTACCACACACAGTTGTAAGAAATGCACTTTGGGCGGTAACCGCATTAGTTAGCGTGATTGCGTTAGTTTTAGTTTATATTTAAGGGAGAGAAAAAATGGTTGATCAAAATCCAAAACGCTCCGGCGAACCGCCAGTATGGTTAATGTTCGGTGCGGGCGGCACAGTGAGTGCAATTTTCCTTCCTGTCGTTATTCTAATCATCGGTTTGTTATTACCATTTGGTTTAGTCGATGTGCATAATTTAATTACTTTTGCTTATTCTTGGATTGGTAAATTAGTTATTTTAGTGCTTACTATTTTCCCAATGTGGTGTGGTTTACACCGTATTCATCACGGTATGCACGATCTTAAAGTGCATGTGCCAGCTGGTGGATTTATCTTTTATGGTTTAGCCACAATTTATACCGTTTGGGTATTATTTGCGGTAATAAACCTGTAATAAAAATGTTATAAATAAAAAAACGAGTCTTAGATTCGTTTTTTTATTTTGTGTATTAAGTAAATATTTTTTATTTTGTGTATTAAGTAAATATTTTTAGTTTGTTGTACTTTAGAAATTCGATTGCATTTTTTATAAATCGCTCAAGTATTCAGTGCCTAAATTTCCCATTTGTCTCAAAATCCAAGCTTGTTTTTTACGAACTAATAAGCTTGGCTTATTTACTTTATAAATGATTGGATTGGGCAACACAGCAGCTAAAAGTGCGGCTTCATTTTGAGATAAATTTTTAGCTGATTTTTTAAAGTAATAGCGACTTGCCGCTTCCACACCAAAAATGCCGTTTCCAAATTCCGCAATATTTAAATACACTTCTAAAATACGTTTTTTCGACCAAGTCAGCTCAAGCAACATAGTCGCTGGAACTTCTAAACCTTTTCGTAGCCAATTTTGTCCGTGCCAAAGCATTAAGTTTTTAGCAGTTTGCTGGGAAATAGTTGATGCCCCTCGGATTCCTTTGTTAGATTTTTCGTTATACCGAATTGCTCGTTGGATAGCCTCAAAATCAAAGCCTAAATGTTCAGGAAAACGCTGATCTTCTGATGAAATCACAGCTAATTGAATGTTTGGAGAGATATTTTCTAGGCTGACCCAGTTATATTGGATTTGATATCGAAAATCACCTTGTAAAAGATTAGCGATTTTTTGTTGTACCATATAAGCGGAAAATGGAATAGGTACAAAGCGAAAAATCAGCAACAAAGCAAAAACGGCGAAAAAAAAACAAAAGACAACTCGCTGCCAGTTTTTTTTCCACCATTTAGGACTAAATAAGTGAGAAAGTGCGGTAAAAATTCGCTTAGTTTTTTTCAATGAGATCAAGATGTTGTTTCATCCATTGCATAAAATCAGGATCCATCGTTTTAATCATATTGGAACCTCGAGTGATTGTGGCGGCACTTGTATTCAGATTTTGTTGAATTTCACGCTGAGGCATATTTTTATCAATCAGCTGAGAGACAATCTGCAAGCGTAATCCTACAGCATCTCGTTCGTCTGCAGTTAATAATAAAGTTAGAAATTCCTGCGCTTTATTTTCTTCAAAGGCGATTTTTAGCATTTGAAGAAATGCATTCCATTGTTCTAAATTACGGCTGATATACATAATTACGCTCCCATTTTACACTATTAAACTAGTGCATTTAGTATAGCCGATTCAATTCTTCTTGGCTAAAGATTTGTGGGTTTTCTTTATTTTGCAAAATTTGATAGTAAAAATCATAAGCGACTACATTTTGCACATAACCACGAGTTTCATAAAAAGGAATAGATGCAACAAATTCATCTAATGCTAATTTTCCACTCGCACGACTTAACCATTTTTCTACTCGATTTGCCCCTGCATTATAAGCGGCTGCAATCAATATTCGATTATTAGGATATTTTCCATTGAGTTCATTAAGATGTGCGGTACCTAGCAAAATATTATTCAATGGTTTGAATAAATCTTGTTCGCCTTGATAAGGTAGTTGATTATTCTCTGCAGTCAATTTTGCCGTACTTGGCAAAAGCTGCATTAAGCCTCGAGCATTTGCTGAAGATTGTGCCATTGGATTCCAAGCACTTTCTTGACGAGCGATTGCCATAGCAAAAGTTTTGCTGATATTCAAATTCTGTAATGCAGCATTGAAGTATTCAGAATAAGCATTTGGCAGACGAAGAGACAGGTAATCCCACGCTTTTGCCACAATAGAAGCATCAACAGCTAATTCAAACCATTGCTGATTTTTGGCATATTCAGAAAGTTTTAGCTGAGTTGTAAAATCAACATTATCAAGTAAAATTCGCCAACGTTGTTTTGCTAAACCATTTCGTCCAAGTTCTCTTAATTCTGTAATCATTGCAAAAACTTGCTTAAAAGGAAGTTGTCCAGCTTGAGTAAAACTTGGCACAATAGGGACATTCAGTTGATATGCTTGTTTTAATTGTGTAGCCGCTAACATTGGATAAAAGCCACGCTCTTTTGAAAGTGCGGTCAGTTTTTTGGTATTTTTTAATATATCTTGTTTAGCTTCCCAATAACGCCATTCTTGCTTACTTTTTGATTCGGCAGAAAGCAAATTTAGCCAAGAGGTTAATTCAGTTTTTTGCCAAATAGCCATTCGTAAACGGCGTTCGGTTAAATTATCAGTCTGTAATTGTCGGATTTGTTCATCACGCCATTTTTGAAAATCAGCGTTTTCATTATCAAAAAAACGATTTAAAAAGGCGATTTTCCACTGTTTGATTTCATCTTCTGAGAGAAGCCAAGTATTTGCCCATTTTTGATAGGATTCAAAACTTAGGTTATTCATTTGTTCAGGTAGCGTTTTAAGATAACGTGGGAAAGCATCAATTAATACGGTTTTATCTAAAGTGTTAGGATCACTTTTTCTTACAATTTCAGCAAGTTGTTTAGGATTTTCTAATTGATTTTGTTCTTTTTGAACCCTGTTATTTTCTCTAGCATTATCTGAAGTTGCTGATGTTTGTTGTTCGTTTAACGTGGATAGTTTTTGTAATAAGGCTTGAAATGCTGGTGTCACAAAAGGGTAATTTTGTTGCACTAACGCATTGAGTTCATTTATTGCTTGTTGTTTTCCTTGAATATCATCATTCTGCAAAAAGGCGATTTTTGTCTCCCAAAATCGAGCAAGCAGATCATATTGCAAAGGGTAGCCTTGCAATGAGTCTATTAAGGTTTTTGTGATATTTTGAGTCGCTTCAGAAAATTGCTGTTTTTTTACCGCACTTTTTAGCAAACCTTCAACTTGCAAAAAGACTTCACGTTGTTTTAGACGTTTTAAGTAGTCTTGATGCTGTATTGACGCCCAGTTTTGTTTCTCTTGCTCAAGATTGATTGATGCTGTTGCCGTATTAGGAAAATCGGCAAAAGCAGAAAGTGCGGTAAAAATACAGAGAGAAATTAAGGCGACTTTTTTCATATTACGTTATTTAAATTAAAAGACTTTTTTAAACGGCTTTACAATAACATCCGCATATACACCAGCCTCTACATAAGGATCTTGTGCTGCCCAGTCTTTTGCCGCTTGTAGATTTTCAAATTGAGCAATAACGGTTGAACCTGTAAAACCAGCTTCACTCGGATTTTCATCATCAATTGCAGGATTTGGGCCTGCTGTCAGTAAGCGATTTTCCGCTTGAAGTTGTTTTAAACGAGCCAAGTGTTGCTCGCGTACGGCAAGACGCTTTTCTAACGTATTGGGAATATCTTGGGCAAAAATGACATAGTACATAATGATTTCCTTTTATTTACAAGGGTTGTTCTGAAATTAAGGCTAATGCTTTTTCTAACTCTTGGTTATTTTCACGGGGAATCGTGCGAGAGCGACCATTATTATCAACTGCAACAAAAGTAAATACCGCATCGGTGACACAATAACGTTCACCAATTGGCTCACTCGCCACTTTTTTTACCCATACTTCTACTTTAATTTTAATGGAAGAACGCCCAACTTTGAGACATTCACCGTAGCAACAAACAACATCGCCCACAGAGATTGGTTTGATAAAATTCATACTTTCAACGGCAACAGTAACCACGCGTCCGTGTGCGATTTCTTTCGCTAAAATCGCGCCGCCCATATCCATTTGAGACATAATCCAGCCACCAAAAATATCTCCGTTAGCATTGGTGTCAGAAGGCATCGCCAAAGTTCGTAGTAAAAGAACTCCTTTTGATTGGCGACCATTTTTATCAGTAAAATTGGCAGACATTATTTCTCTCCGTCTTTTGAATTTGAGCCATCTTTAGGCAAATAACGATAAATATAAACTCCCGAAATAATGGTTGCAATCACTGTCATACCAATAATTCCAAAAGATTTGAAATCAACCCAAGCTTCTTCCGACATATTATGGCTGATATAAATATTCACCAACATGCAAATAATAAAGAATAATGCCCAGCCAAGGTTAAGTGTATTCCAAGCCTTTTCGGGCAGTTGTAGCTCTTTACCAAGTAACTTTTTGATTAATGGGGTTTTAAATTGAAATTGTGCGACGAGCAAAACAATAGCAAATAAGCCATTGATAATTGTCACTTTCCATTGCAAATAGCGGATTTCATTAAAGTAAGCGGTTAAAAGTCCAAAAAAAACGACCGCACTTGCCATAATTTTTTGTTGTTTTTCAACCATTCCGTATTTCCATTTTAAAATCACGATCTGCAAAATTGTTGCAACCACTAATACGATGGCTGCTTCACGTACACCACCGAGTTTGTAAGTGATAAAAAATAAAATTAAAGGGATAAAGTCAAGGAGTTGTTTCATATTGATTAATCCTTCATAAATAAGCTGTAGAAACGATAAGTCACTACTAGCATGAAAATATTAAGTAATGCGGTGAAAATGCCTATTACCATATCAAATATAGCATTATTGGAAAATGCGCTTAATTGGAAAATAAGAATTGGCACGAAAAAATAAACCAGTAGGGTGTAAATAAACAATACGCCTTTTCGAGTATTTCCTCGCATCCAAATTTTTCGGATAGTTTGCGAAAGTGCCTCTTGAGTAGAAAGATAATGTACTACCGTTAAATTTAAACGGACAAAGAACCAAACGCCAACAAGCATCGCGATAAGTGACATAATAGAGGGCGATTTTTTTGTGAGTAATGCAGCAAAGGCTTCACCAAGACCAAGTAACATTGGTGCAACCATTAATAGATCTAACACAATTACGCCTGCAAAACGGCGCAAGGTAAGTGAGAAGGTTTCACCTAAAGTGCGATAATTTTGTAGGCTAATTTTATGGATTGAGGTTAATCCCCAAGCTGCAATAAAGCTCGTTAAAATTTGAGTGATTGCAACTGAAAATATAAAACTTGTGATATCTGTATTGGCGAGATTTAATACATCATTTTTATTTTCATCATTAACTGAAAAACTTAAAAGTGCACTCGCGCTTTGCACAATAAATAAAATTGCGACAAATTGCAGCATAATTTTTTTCTGATTACGGAAGAAATTCCAACTGTCTTGCAATACTTGTGTAAAGTTAATTAGCATTTTTTTCTCTCTATGAAAATGGTGGCGCAATTATACAGGGTTTGCCGATTATTGCATAAATATCCTTAATTCAGAATTGAATAGATAAAACAAAAGTGGACAAATTTGCCCACTTTTCATTCATTTTATTAAGATTGCGTCAGCTTTATTTTTTCTTCGCATATTTTAACGAGTCAATGGCTACCGCTAGAATGATAATGCTACCTTTAATGATGTATTGCCAGTAAGGGTTTACACCGATGTAAGTTAAACCGTAGTTGATAACAGTAAAGATAATAACCCCAGTGATAACACCAATTACTGTACCTACCCCACCAGCAAAAGATACGCCACCCACTACGCAAGCGGCGATAGCATCTAATTCATACATAAAACCTAAGTTGTTAGTTGCAGAACCGATACGACCCGCTTCAAGCATACCACCAAAGGCATAGAACATACCTGCAATCATATAGATTGCAACTAAGTTACGAGCAACATTCACGCCTGAAACTTTAGCTGCTTCTGGGTTACCCCCAATAGCAAATACGTTTTTACCGAAACGAGTTTTGTTCCACATAATCCATACTAATAATGCTGCAATAGCTGCATAAATCGTGATGTAAGAGAGTTTAAAGCTGCCGACTCGGAAGAATCCTTGAGCAAATGTTGAGAAATTTTCACTAAAACCTGCGATTGGAGAACCACCTACAGCATCATAGTATAGTGAGTTGAAACCATATATGATGATCATTGTACCCATGGTTGCGATGAATGGAGTTACATTTAAGTAAGCGATAACTAAACCATTCACTAAACCAATTACTGCACCGATAGCACAAACTGCGAGAATAACCACTGGAATTGGTATTTGTCCCATTTCAGGGAACACGCGGTTAATATTTTCCATTGATTGCAACATTGTTGCAGAGATAACTGCAGACAAACCAACTTGACGACCTGCAGATAAGTCAGTCCCTTGTGTAATCAATAAACCCGCAACCCCTAAAGCAATAATTAAACGTACAGAAGATTGGGTTAAGATGTTACTGAAATTGACTAAATTTAAGAATGTCGGATCTTGTGCAATGATGATGCCGAGCAAAATCAATAACACAAAATAAATCGCATTTTGTTTTAAGAGATCAAAGGATTTGTTTTTTTCTAAGGCACTCATAATTCATTCCTTATGTTTATAAATATTTTGCCGCGAGTTGCAAAATTTCTTCTTGCGATGTTTTTGCGCTTTCAACGATACCTGCTAATTTACCGTTACTCATTACTAAAATGCGATCAGTCACACCCAGTAATTCTGGCATTTCTGATGAAATCATAATAATGCCTTTATCTTTTTTAGCGAGTTCTTGAATAAGTTGGTAAATTTCAAATTTTGCCCCAATATCGATACCACGAGTCGGCTCATCTAGCATCAAAATTTCAGGTTGAGTTAAAAGCCAACGACCAATAATGACTTTTTGTTGGTTACCACCAGAAAGAGAACCAATTGTAGTTCTGTGTGATGGTGTTTTAACATTCATTGAATCAATTACCCACTGGGTATCACTTTTCATCTTCTTCGTGCTAAGTAATTTCCACGGAGTGAGATAAGATTTCATATTTGAAATCAATGAATTAAACTCAATACTTAAATTAGAATAAATCCCCGTTGAACGACGCTCTTCAGTAACCAATGCAAAGCCATTATTAATCGCTTCAAGTGCGGTATGATTTTTCACAGTTTTTCCGTGTAACTTAATCGTTCCTTCGATTAATTCACGTACGCCAAAAATAGCTTCAACGATATCGGTACGTTTAGCCCCCACAAGTCCTGCAATACCGAGAATTTCACCTTTGCGTAATTCAAAAGATACGTCTTGAATGGATGGTTGATTTTTAGCGGTAAGATTTTCCACCTGCAAAATAACTTCTTTTGGCACGTTGGTTTTTTCAGGGAAACGCTGTGTTAATTCACGCCCTACCATCATTCCAACAATTTGTTCCATTGTGGATTCTTTCACGTTTACCGTGTTGATCCATTTACCGTCGCGTAAAATAGTAATTTCATCACAGATCTTGAAGATTTCATCCATTTTGTGAGAAATATAAATAATGCCGCAACCGCGTTGTTTTAATTTGTCGATAATTTTAAACAGATGCTCAACTTCTTTTTCAGAAAGCGAGGATGTTGGTTCATCCATGATTACGATTTTAGCGTTATACGAGAACGCCTTCGCAATTTCGATCATCTGCATTTGAGAAACTGAAAGTTTGGCGACTTTTTCTTTCGGATCTACATCAATATCCAATTCATCAAAAATCGCTTTAGTATCACGGTACATTTTGGCGTGATCAACAAAAGGACCTTTAAGTGGATAGCGTCCAAGCCATAAATTATCCATTACGCTAGTTTGGCGCACGAGATTGAGTTCTTGGTGCACCATTGAAATACCATTTTCAAGGGCTTCTTTAGATGTTTTGAAATTGACGGGTTCGCCTAAGAAAAGAATTTCGCCTTCATCTTTGGCATAAATACCGAATAAACATTTTAGTAATGTAGATTTGCCCGCGCCATTCTCACCCATTAAGGCATGAACAGAATGTGATCGAACCGTTAAGTTTGCGTTATCTAAGGCTTTTACGCCCGGAAAGGACTTGCAGACATTGGTCATTGTGAGCAGCACTTGGCTGTCTTGACATTGAGTTTGAGCTGTCATATCCAACCTCTTTAAAAAGGGGAAGATCCACTTCCCCTTAGACTACAACAAAAATTGATGGAAAATTATTTTAAAAAGTCACCTAAGTTGTCTTTATCCACACCAACATAAGGAATGCGTACAACACGGTCTTTTAATTCCCATTTTGTGCCTTCAGTTGCAGATTTACCTTGTGCTAAATTGTTAGATAATTGAACAACTGCTTTACCTTGGTTTACACTATCGTTTAATACTGTACCCGCAAGTTCGCCTTTACTAATCAATTGTAATGCTTCTGGTAACGCATCCACACCAAAGATAGGTAATTTTTTACCGTGCGCTTTTGTTGCTTCTAACGCACCTAATGCCATACCATCGTTGTTAGAAATAATGACTTCAATGTCGTTCGCTTTAGAGCTAGATAACCAAGCATCTACTTTATCTTTCGCCATTGCAGCATCCCACATACCAGTATCAATAAATAATTGTTCAGTTTGGATACCTTTCGCATTAAGTTCTTCTACAACATATTTTGTACGCACTTCCGCATCTGGATGACCAGGTTCGCCTTTTAATAATACAAATTGGATTTTGCCATCTTTATTTAAGTCAAGAGCTGGATTCGCTTTCCATTGTTTTGCAATTAAATCCCCTTGAATTAAGCCTGATTCTTTTGGATCAGTACCTACATAGTAAGCCTGTTCATAAGAACCGATAGCTTTTGCACCAGGGTCTTTGTTAAAGAATACGACAGGAATATTATCTGATTTTGCCTTGCCAATAATAGTTGGAGCTGCCGCTGGGTCCACCAAGTTAATCGCAAGTGCTTTCACGCCTTTAGAGAGTAAGATATCAACTTGGTCATTTTGAATAGATTGTGCATTTTGAGAGTCATTCATTAAGAGTTTAATGCCACCGACTACTTTAGCTTCTTTATCAATTTCTTTGCGCATTAAAGACATAAAGTTATCATCATATTTATAAATCGTTACCCCAATACGATTATCTGCAGCAAAACTTGCAGATGCTGAACCTAATGCAATAGCGAAAGCGACGGTACTTAACACGGCTGTTTTTTTCATAATAACACTCCTATTTGGAAGGTTGATGTGGATAGATAAGGTTGTGTACATCATAAATAAATTATCGTAATTAATCTATGAGCAAATTTGCAAAAATGAAAATGATTACATAAAAAATTATGAATTTGTGATCCATGTCACAAATTAGCGCGATTCCACCGAAAAACGGCGTACCAAAGTAGGGTTAAATTGAACTACTGGAGGTGTAATTATTTTCTCGTCAGTTAGACTTAATGCTAATTTAGCCGCATAAGTTGCCATTAAATCAATAGGATAGCGAATTGTGGTTAGTTTTGGGATCAAATAACGGGCAATCGGCATATCATCAAAACCAATAATTGAAAATTGGCTTGGTACGCTGATATTGTTTTCATTGAGAACTGAAATGGCTCCCGCCGCCATTGAATCGTTATAAGCAACGACAGCCGTAAGATTTTTGTTATAACTAAGTAAATCAATCATTGCTTTTTCGCCGCCTTCAAAGTCTGGACTATTGAGTGTTATCGCCTGTTCAATGATGGGATAATTGTGATCTTTTAATGCGGCAAGATAACCATTTCTTCTTTCAACTTCATCAAAAATGGCGTGATTTGAACCGATATATGCAATATGTTGATGCCCATAACGAATAAGCATTTCCGTGGCTAAATAAGTGCCTTTTTGGTTATCTAAACTGACACAACGATGTTCATAACCTTTAATAACACGGTTAATGATTACCATTCCTTGCACAGTATTTAAATAATGGCTTAATTCATCATCAGATAAGGCTTTAGAATGTACAACAAGAGAACTACAACGCTTACGTAATAAGGTATTAATTGCTTCCCGCTCTTTTTCCGCATGATGATAACCAATACCGATAAGAATCGTTTTTTGATGCGCTTCTGCTACTTTATCCACCGCTTTCACTAAAATCGCAAAAAAAGCATCCGTCACATCGGTTACCACCACGCCAATTGTATCGGTGTTCTGCACGGCAAGGGCTTGAGCATTTGCATTAGGTTGATAAGCTAACTGTGCAATAGCTTGTTCCACCGCAAGGCGTGTATTTTCACTAACAGAAAGAGAGTGATTTAATACTCGGGATACGGTAGCGACAGATACATTGGCTAATTTAGCGACATCTCGAATAGTACTCATAACTTTTTCCTTGTTATAATCTATAAATCTTATATTTTGATCATAAATAATTTACGATAAATTGAAAACGGTTACTTTCATAAGTATGAACTAAATCATAAAAAATTTTGCTTATTTTCTTATTTTGTGACAAAGATCACGGTTTATTTACAATAATTTAGTATAAATTAATGTAATCGCTTACATTGATAAAAAACAGGAGTCAAAATGACCGCACTTTTTGAACCTACAGAACATCCACATCGTCGCTACAATCCGTTAATCGATCAATGGGTTTTAGTTTCGCCACATCGTGCCAAACGCCCGTGGCAAGGGCAACAGGAAAAAGTCAATGAAGAACAAAAACCAAGTTATGATCCAACTTGTTATCTTTGTCCGAGTAATAAGCGTATTACAGGGGAATTAAATCCAGATTATCGTAAACCTTATGTATTTAAAAATGATTTTTCCGCGCTTTTAGAAGATACGCCAGCCCCTGAAAAATCCTCCGATCCTCTTTTCCAAAGTTCTCAAGCTCGTGGGGAAAGTCGAGTCATTTGTTTCTCTCCCGATCATAGTAAAACATTGCCATTATTGACCGCACTTGAGATTGAAGAAGTGATTAAAGTATGGCAGGAACAACTTCGTGAACTTGGTGCGAAATACCAATGGGTGCAAATTTTTGAAAACAAAGGGGCTGCAATGGGGTGTTCTAACCCTCATCCGCATGGTCAAATTTGGGCAAATAGTTTCTTGCCAAATGAAGTTGCTCGTGAAGATCGTACACAACGTGATTATTTGCTAAAACATGGCTCAGTAATGTTGGTTGATTATGTAAAACGAGAATTGGCGTTGAAAGAACGTATTGTCGTTGAAACTGAACATTGGGTCGCTTTAGTACCTTATTGGGCTATTTGGCCATTTGAAACATTGCTTCTACCAAAAACTCATGTAAAACGTTTAACTGAATTAAGTGACGAACAATCAAAAGATCTTGCGGTTATTTTGAAAAAATTGACGACCAAATACGACAATCTCTTTGAAACCTCTTTCCCATATTCAATGGGATTTCATGCGGCACCGTTTAATGGCGAAGATAACGAACATTGGCAGCTACATGCTCATTTTTACCCTCCTCTTTTGCGTTCAGCAACTGTGCGTAAATTTATGGTGGGGTATGAAATGTTAGGCGAAAACCAACGCGATTTAACGGCAGAACAGGCAGCGGAGCGATTACGTGCTTTGAGTGAAGTTCATTATAAAGAAAGAACTAAATAATATAGTCAGTTCCCCTCTTTAGCTTTAGCAAAGAGTGGTGCAGATCGAGTATAGATTTAATATAAAGGATAGAAATATGACCCCAATCCAAAATGCTCAACAAATTTTCAATAGACAGCATAAAAATTTGCCAGAAATTACCGTCTATGCCCCTGGTCGAGTAAATATTATCGGCGAACATACTGACTACAACGACGGCTTTGTTATGCCTTGCGCAATTAATTTTGGTACGGCCGTTTCTGGTACAAAACGAGATGATCATATTTGGAATGTTTATGCTGCAGATCTTGATGAAACTGATGAATTTTCTCTCAATGTTGAAATTCCTAAGAGTGAACACAAATGGGCTAATTATGTGCGTGGGGTGGTAAAATTTATCCAAGAACGTTACCCGCACTTTCAACAAGGTGCAAATTTAGTGATTTCTGGTAATGTGCCGCTTTCTTCTGGATTAAGTTCTTCTGCAGCGTTAGAAGTTGCGGTGGGTAAATTCTGCCAACAACTTGGCGATTTACCGCTTTCTCACACGGATATTGCATTGAATGGGCAAAAGGCTGAAAACCAATTTGTCGGTGCTAATTGTGGCAATATGGATCAGTTAATTTCTGCGCTTGGGCAGGAAAATCACTTACTGATGATCGATTGTCGTAGTCTTGAAACTATTCCAACACCAGTGCCACAAGATGTCGCCGTGATTATTGTGAATTCAAACGTACCGCACGATTTAGTAACAGGCGAATACAATACTCGCCGTCAGCAATGTGAAGAGGCAGTAAAATTTTTTGGCGCGAAAGCATTACGAGATGTTTCAGTTGAGCAATTCCAAAAAAGAGAAGCAGAATTGACCGCACTTTCTCCGTTAGCAGCAAAACGTGCTCGTCATGTCGTAACAGAAAATCAACGAGTACTTGATGCGGTAGAAGCATTGAAGAACAATGATTTGACTTGTTTAGGTAAACTAATGGAAGCATCTCACGATTCAATGCGTGATGATTTTGAAATCACCGTGCCACAAATTGATTATTTAGTTGAATTGGCTCAACTTGTTATTGGCAAAAGTGGCGGTGCACGTATGACGGGCGGCGGTTTTGGTGGCTGTATTGTCGCACTTACGCCGCATGATAAAGTCGATGCAGTTCGTAAAATTATTGCGGATAATTACGAGAAAACGACTGGTTTAAAAGAAACTTTTTATGTGTGTACCGCATCACAAGGTGTGCGAGTGATTTAAGAGAAAATGATGTTAGAACAAACCACTTTTAATGCGCCTGATGGTGCACCTTATCAGCTTATAACCCTACAAAATGAAAATGGGATGCGTGTTCAATTTCTGGATTGGGGCGCAACTTGGCTTTCTTGTAAAGTGCCAGTAAATGACACATTACGCGAGGTTTTATTGGGTTGTAAGGTAGAGAATTATCCCACTCATCAAAGCTATTTAGGCGCAAGCGTAGGGCGTTATGCAAATCGTATTGCAAATGCACAATTTGAATTGAATGGCGAACTTATTAAATTAAGTAGTAATCAAGGAAAGCACCAGCTTCATGGTGGAGAGGGTTTTGATAAACGTCGTTGGAAAATTCAAGAGTGCGGTGAGAATTTTGTGTGTTTTTCATTACAGTCAGAGCATGGTGATCAAGGTTTTCCTGGTAATGTGGATGTGTCTGTAACCTATACGCTAACAGATGATAATAGCGTAAAAATTGAATATGCAGGGATTTGTGATAAGGATACCGCATTGAACTTAACGAATCATGCCTATTTCAATTTAGAAAATGCAGAGCAAGGCAGTGACGTGCGTGAACATACATTACGTTTAAATGCTGATTTTTATCTGCCTGTAGATAATGAGGGGATTCCTAATTCTCCATTAAAGCACGTGGTGAATACAAGTTTTGACTTCCGTATTGCTAAACCCATCAAGCAAGATTTTTTACAAGGGGATCAGCAAGCAACAAAAGGTTACGATCATTCCTTTATTGTCAATAAAGCTTGGCAAAAGCCTTGTGTGTTACTAACCTCTCCAACTGGCGATTTAAGTTTGGAAGTAAGAACCTCGCAAGCTGCATTGCAGGTTTATACGGGTAATTATCTTGCAGGCACACCAACGAGAAATGGCGAATTATATGCCGATTTTTCTGGCATAGCACTAGAAACCCAATGTTTACCAGATACGCCAAATCATCCTGAATGGCAAAATTACGGCGGAATTCAAAAAGCAAGCGGGCGATATTATCAATGGACAGAGTTTAAATTTAAATAAGCCATTATTTATAATAAAAATGTCATTACAAGATCTATAAATTAGGTTCATTTCTAGCGTTAAAAGCTGTGACACACCACCAGCCTCTTAATCTAATTTAATTGGTCAAGCGATGGCTTTTTTATTTACAAAGGTTTACACTAATTTCAAATTTACTCAGGAAATCTATTATGCTCATTTCTCATTCTGACCTTAACCAACAACTTAAATCTGCTGGAATCGGCTTTAATGCAACAGAACTACATGGCTTTTTAAGCGGTTTACTTTGTGGTGGCTTAAAAGATCAAAGTTGGCTACCGCTCTTATATCAATTCAGCAATGATAATCACGCTTACCCAACAGGATTAGTCCAACCCGTTACAGCACTTTATGAACAAATTAGTCAAACCTTATCAGATGTTGAAGGATTTACCTTTGAACTTGGTTTAACCGAAGATGAAAATGTCTTTATACAAGCGGATAGCCTATCTGACTGGGCAAACCAATTCTTACTTGGTCTTGGCTTAGCACAACCTGAATTAGCAAAAGAAAAAGGCGAAATTGGCGAAATTGGCGAAGCCGTAGATGATTTACAAGATATTTGCCAACTTGGTTATGATGAAGATGATAATGAAGAAGAGCTTGCGGAAGCACTAGAAGAAATCATTGAATATGTTCGCACCATTGCAATGTTGTTCTATTCTCATTTCAACGAAGGGGAAATTGAGAGCAAACCTGTATTACATTAAGGAGATCTCGAATGGAATTGGCTTATATGGCTAAACTGCCTAAAGAAGAATTTGAGGAACGTCGCACACGAGTATTCGCTCAAATGCAACCTAATTCGGCATTATTGCTTTTTTCTGAAATCGAAAAACGCCGTAATAATGATTGTACCTATCCTTTCCGTCAAGATAGCTATTTTTGGTATTTAACAGGCTTTAATGAACCGAATGCAGCTCTGTTATTACTGAAAACAGAACAAGTAGAAAAAGCCATTATTTTTCTTCGTCCACGCGATCCGTTACTTGAAACGTGGAATGGTCGCCGATTAGGTGTTGAGCGTGCGCCACAGCAACTTAATGTAAATGAAGCCTATTCTATTGAAGAATTCGCTACCGTACTGCCAAAAATACTGAAAAATTTGACCGCACTTTACCATGTGCCAGAAATTCATACTTGGGGTGATACATTGGTGTCAGAAAGTGCGGTGAATTTTAGCGAGATTTTAGATTGGCGACCAATGCTCAGCGAAATGCGCCTTATAAAATCGCCGAATGAAATCCGCTTAATACAACAAGCGGGACAAATTACGGCACTTGGGCATATTAAAGCGATGCAAACAACACGCCCAAATCGCTTTGAATATGAAATTGAAAGCGATATTTTGCATGAATTTAATCGCCATTGCGCCAGATTTCCTTCTTACAATTCCATTGTTGCAGGAGGAAGTAACGCCTGTATTTTGCACTACACAGAAAATGATCGCCCACTAAATGATGGGGATTTAGTGCTGATTGACGCTGGCTGTGAATTTGCCATGTATGCAGGCGATATCACCCGCACTTTTCCTGTAAATGGAAAATTTAGCCAGCCTCAACGTGAAATTTACGAGTTAGTTTTAAAAGCACAAAAACGTGCGATTGAATTACTTGTACCGGGCAATTCCATTAAGCAAGCCAATGATGAAGTCATTCGAATTAAAACCCAAGGATTAGTGGATTTAGGTATCTTGAAAGGAGATGTGGATACACTTATTGAACAACAAGCTTATCGCCAATTTTATATGCACGGATTAGGTCACTGGCTAGGGTTAGATGTGCATGATGTGGGTAGTTATGGCCAAGATAAACAACGGATACTCGAAATCGGTATGGTAATTACCGTTGAGCCTGGTATTTATATTTCAGAAGATGCTGATGTGCCAGAGCAATACAAAGGCATTGGCGTGCGCATTGAGGATAATTTACTGATGACTGAATATGGTAATAAAATCCTAACCGCTGCTGTCCCTAAAGAAATTGCAGACATTGAAAATTTAATGAATTTTTAATAAAAATGTTTAAATTGTGATCTAGTACACAGTTTTTTATTGCTCAAAATGTTAGCATTGGAGCCAGTTAAAAACCGAACCAATCAGTTAAGGAGTCGATTATGTACAAACACATTTTAGTGGCAGTAGATCTTTCTGAAGAAAGTCCAATTTTACTTAAAAAAGCAGTTGGGATTGCTAAACGCCACGACGCAAAACTTTCTATCATCCACGTTGATGTGAACTTTTCGGATCTTTATACTGGATTGATTGATGTGAATATGTCTTCAATGCAAGACAGGATTTCCACGGAAACACAAAAAGCCTTATTAGATTTAGCTGAAAGTGTGAATTATCCAATTTCAGAAAAATTGAGTGGCAGTGGCGATTTAGGACAAGTTTTAAGTGATGCCATCGAACAATATGATGTGGATTTATTAGTGACGGGACATCATCAGGATTTTTGGAGTAAGTTAATGTCTTCAACACGTCAAGTGATGAATACGATTAAAATTGATATGTTGGTTGTTCCACTTAGAGATGAATAATTAACAAGAAATTGTTTTTTGAATAATCTGAAATAACTTAAATTGTAACCGCACTTCTCAAATAGCGTCGTGAAGTGCGGTTTTATTTTGGAGTTTTGGCAAAAAGCCTTTTTATAAATTTCAAAAATATGCAAAAATAGGGCGATTTAGTTTTTATTTTATTATGGGTAACAAGGATTCTTTTTAATGAAAACAACAGCAGAAATAAGACAATCATTCCTTGATTTTTTCCATAGCAAAGGTCACCAAGTAGTTGAGAGTAGCTCACTTGTGCCGGAAAATGATCCGACTTTGCTTTTCACGAACGCGGGGATGAACCAATTTAAGGACGTGTTCCTTGGAATGGATAAACGCCCTTATTCTCGAGCCACCACCGCGCAACGTTGCGTACGTGCTGGTGGTAAGCATAACGACTTAGAAAATGTTGGTTATACCGCACGTCACCATACTTTCTTTGAAATGCTCGGTAACTTCAGTTTTGGTGATTACTTTAAACAGGATGCCATTAATTTTGCTTGGGAATATTTAACTTCTCCACAATGGCTTGGTTTACCTAAAGAAAAACTCTGGGTAACCGTGTATGAAACTGACGACGAAGCCTATAATATTTGGAATAAAGATGTTGGTGTTCCTGCTGAACGCATTATTCGCATTGGTGACAATAAAGGCTCACCTTACGCATCAGACAACTTCTGGGCAATGGGCGACACAGGTCCTTGCGGTCCTTGTACTGAAATTTTCTACGATCACGGCGATCATATTTGGGGCGGACCTCCAGGCTCACCAGAAGAAGATGGCGACCGTTATATTGAAATCTGGAACGTTGTGTTTATGCAGTTCAACCGTTTAGCAGATGGCACAATGGAAAAATTACCTCGTCCGTCTGTTGATACAGGTATGGGTTTAGAGCGTATTTCTGCTGTGTTGCAACATGTGAACTCAAACTACGAGATTGATATTTTCAAAACATTAATCGCAAAAACGGCGGAAATTGTAGGCGCAACAGATTTAACTAACAAATCACTACGTGTTATTGCTGACCATATTCGTTCTTGTGCATATTTAATCGCCGATGGCGTTATCCCATCAAATGAAGGGCGTGGTTATGTCTTACGTCGTATTATTCGCCGCGCAGTTCGTCACGGTCATCTATTAGGTGCCAAAGAATCCTTTTTCTATAAACTCGTGCCAACTCTAATTGAAGTAATGGCTGAAGCTGGAAAAGATGTAAAAGCAAAACAAACAAATGTTGAAAAACTATTACGTCTAGAAGAAGAACAATTTGCTCGTACTCTAGAGCGTGGCTTGAGCTTATTAGATGAAGCACTTTCTCAAGTGAAAGATGGCATTCTTTCAGGTGAAGTTGCATTCAAACTTTATGATACTTATGGTTTCCCATTGGATTTAACGGCTGATGTATGCCGTGAGCGTAACATTACTATTGATGAACAAGCGTTTGACCGTGAAATGGAAGCACAACGTACTCGTGCTCAAGCAGCGAGCCAGTTTGGTGTGGACTACAACAGCGTTATTCGTGTAGATGGCGAAACTAAGTTTGAAGGCTATACTGAAGTAGAATCTCAGGCAAAAATTACCGCACTTTTCTATGATGGTAAATCAGTGGAAAGTATCGAAGTAGGTCAAAGTGCGGTCGTTATTTTAGAAAATACGCCATTTTATGCAGAATCAGGTGGTCAGATTGGCGATAGCGGATATTTAAGCACACAAGGTGTAACCTTTAATGTGAAAGATACCCAAAAATATGGGCAAGTATTTGGACACATTGGGGAATTAACGCAAGGAAGTTTAAAAGTTGGACAATCAGTGAATGCGATTGTGGACGCTAAACGTCGCCACAACACATCACTCAATCACTCAGCGACACACTTATTGCACGCTGCCTTACGTCAAATTCTAGGTTTACACGTTGTGCAAAAAGGTTCGCTTGTTTCAGATAAAGCCTTACGTTTTGACTTTGCGCAACCAGAAGCCATTACCAAAGAGCAATTGAGTGAAATTGAAACATTAGTAAACCAAAAAATCCGCGCTAACTTTCCAGTTCAAACGGATATTATGGATATTGATTCCGCAAAAGCGAAAGGAGCAATGGCTCTCTTTGGCGAAAAATATGGCGATAAGGTTCGTGTATTAACGATGGGCGATTTCTCAATTGAGCTGTGTGGCGGTATTCACGCAAAACGCACAGGCGATATTGGTTTATTTAAAATTATTACTGAAAACGCAGTGGCTGCAGGCATTCGTCGTATTGAAGCTGTAACAGGTCAAAATGCCATTGACTGGTTACATAATCAACAACGCATTCTGACCCAAAGCGCAGACTTATTAAAATCAGACGTAAATACCTTAGTGGAAAAAATCCAACAACTTCAAGACAAAACGAAGAAAGTGGAAAAAGAATTACAAGGTCTAAAAGAAAAAGCCGCAATGCAGGCTGGTTCTGATTTTGTAAAAAGTGCGGTCAAAATCAACGGTGTTTCTGTTATTGCACAACAATTAGATGGTATAGAAACAAAATCATTACGCGTAATGGTCGATGATTTAAAAAATCAACTCGGATCAGGCGTAATTGCATTTGCATCAATATTAGATGAAAAAGTTAATCTCGTCGTTGGAGTGACAAATGATTTAACCGCCAAAATAAAAGCTGGAGAACTTGTTAATTTAATGGCTCAACAAGTTGGAGGAAAAGGCGGTGGCCGTCCAGATATGGCAATGGCAGGAGGTTCCCAACCAGAAAATGTGGCACAAGCAATTAAAGTGGCACAAGACTGGTTAAACAAAAATCTGTAGTACAAGCTGGTTGGTGGAATGCCAACCGTTCCTTGATTGATAGGATATCTAATAAATGCAAACTAAGGAGATAAAAGATGTTAATCTTAACTCGTAAAGTTGGCGAAAGTGTACTTATTGGAGATGATATTTCTATCACGGTTTTGAGTGTACGTGGAAACCAAGTTAAACTCGGTGTTGAAGCACCTAAAGAAGTATCCGTTCACCGAGAAGAAATTTACCAACGAATTAAACAAACGAAAGATGAACCCTATTTAGGTTCCTCTTAGTTAAACAATGGATATAATAATATGAAAGCAATTATTCCTGTCGCCGGTCTTGGCACACGTATGTTGCCCGCCACGAAGGCGATTCCGAAGGAAATGCTCACTTTGGTGGATAAACCGTTAATTCAATACGTGGTAAATGAATGTGTAGCTGCTGGCATAAAAGAAATTGTGCTGGTAACACATTCATCAAAAAATGCTATCGAAAACCATTTTGATACATCTTTTGAATTAGAAACAATGCTGGAAAAACGTGTGAAGCGTCAGCTTCTAGAAGAAGTTCGTTCTATCTGTCCAAAAAATGTAACCATTATGCACGTTCGTCAAGGTAATGCGAAAGGTTTAGGTCACGCCGTGTTATGCGGTCGTCCTTTAGTAGGAAATGAATCTTTTGCCGTTATGTTACCAGATGTATTATTAGCTGAATTTAGTGCAGATCAGAAAAAAGAAAATCTTGCTGCAATGATTCAACGCTTTAATGAAACTGGCGCAAGCCAAATTATGGTAACCCCAGTTCCGCAAGAAAATGTGAGTAGCTATGGTGTTGCAGATTGTGGTGGCATTGAGCTTAATGGCGGCGAAAGTGCAAAAATTAATAGTATTGTTGAAAAACCTTCTATTGAAGACGCACCATCAAATCTTGCTGTGGTTGGGCGTTATGTTTTTTCAGCAGCAATTTGGGATTTGTTAGAAAAAACACCAATTGGTGTTGGCGATGAAATCCAATTAACCGATGCTATTGATATGCTCATTGAAAAAGAAACCGTTGAAGCATTTCATATGACAGGGGAAACTTTTGATTGTGGCGATAAAATTGGTTATATGGAAGCTTTCGTAGAATATGGTATTCGTCACGAAAAATTAGGTAAAGAATTTAAATCCTTTATCAAAAATTTGGCAAAAACGCTATAAATAGCACTAATACAAATAAAATGGACAAAATGAAAGATTTTGTCCATTTTTGTTTTATTATTAATATAGAATATTGCTTTATGAATAAATATGCACAATAATAGAATAATTAATTAAAACAAAAAGGAAAAATTATGGCACTTTGGGGTGGGCGTTTTACACAAGCCGCAGATAAGCGTTTTAAAGATTTTAATGACTCATTACGTTTTGACTATCGTTTGGCAGAACAGGATATTCAAGGCTCAATTGGCTGGTCCAAGGCCTTAGTAAAAGTGAATGTATTAACTGTTGAAGAACAGCATCAACTTGAGCAAGCACTAAATGAATTACTTGTTGAAGTGCGGTCAAATCCGCAAGCAATTTTACAAGATGATGCTGAAGATATTCATAGTTGGGTTGAGAGTAAGCTAATTGATAAAGTAGGCAACCTTGGTAAAAAATTACATACTGGTCGTAGCCGCAACGATCAAGTGGCAGTAGATATAAAACTGTGGTGCAAACAGCGTGTGGTTGAATTACAAGAATCCGTGCGTAATTTGCAACGCCACTTAGTTCAAACCGCAGAAAACACACAACAAGCAGTAATGCCTGGCTACACCCATTTACAACGAGCTCAACCAATCACTTTTGCCCATTGGTGTATGGCATATGTGGAAATGTTCGACCGCGACTATTCACGTTTAACAGATGCGTATAATCGTATGAATACTTGTCCACTTGGTAGTGGTGCGCTGGCTGGTACGGCTTATGCTGTAGATCGTGATTCACTTGCGCACGATCTTAGTTTTGCTTTCGCAACTAGAAATAGCTTAGATAGCGTCTCTGATCGCGATCATATCGTAGAATTACTTTCTATCGCCTCTCTTAGTATGGCACATCTTTCCCGCTTTGCTGAAGATATGATTATCTTTAACAGCGGAGAAGCAAATTTCGTGGAACTATCCGATCGTGTGACTTCTGGTTCATCATTAATGCCACAAAAGAAAAATCCTGATGCTTGTGAGTTAATTCGGGGCAAAACGGGGAGAGTAATTGGTTCATTAACATCTATGTTAATCACCTTAAAAGGCTTGCCACTTGCGTATAATAAAGATATGCAAGAAGACAAAGAGGGCATTTTTGATGCCTTAGATACTTGGCAAAACTGTGTAGATATGGCAACGTTCGTCTTAGATGAATTGAAAGTAAATGTTGAACGTACTCGTGAAGCTGCGTTAAAAGGATATTCAAACGCAACTGAATTAGCGGATTATTTAGTCTCTAAAGGCGTACCTTTCCGAGATTCCCATCATATCGTGGGCGAAACAGTGGTTTATGCAATCGAGAAAGGCAAAGGATTAGAAGATCTGACTATCCCTGAATTCCGCCAATTTAGTGAAGTAGTGGGAGATGACGTTTACGAGATTCTTTCTCTCCAATCTTGCTTAGACAAACGTTGTGCAAAAGGTGGCGTATCGCCATTGCGTGTTGCCGAAGCTATTGCAGAAGCCAAAACAAGATTTGCTTAATTAATATTATAACTTAGAGATCACATTGGATTTTACAAGCCTCTAAGTACCACCTATTTATAAGCAAAAACACTTAAATAAGATGATAAAAACAAAAAGTGCGGAAAAAACCACCGCACTTTTTATCTCAATTAGGAATAATCAATGACCAATCAACAAGACTATACTCAAGACAATGACAAACTTTACCGTTATCTTTTCCAACATCGTGCAGTTCGTGGAGAATGGGTTCGCTTAAATAAAACATTTACTGATACATTAAATACCCATCAGTATCCTAAAGCAGTACAGGATTTATTGGGAGAAATGATGGTAGCGACTAATTTACTCACTGCCACACTAAAATTTGCCGGCAATATTACCGTACAAATTCAAGGCGATGGCCCATTACGCTTAGCATTAGTAAATGGTAATGATCAACAACAAATCCGCGCCCTTGCTCGAGTGGATGGCAACATCACTGAAAATATGAGTCTGCATAATATGATTGGTAAAGGCGTATTGGTCATTACTATTGCACCAAAAGAAGGCGAACGCTATCAAGGTGTAATTAGCTTGGATAAACCCACGATCACGGAATGCTTAGAAGATTATTTTGTACGCTCAGAACAGCTTCAAACTCAATTAATTATTCGTACTGGAGAATATGAAGGCAAGCCAGTGGCAGCAGGTATGTTATTACAAATTATGCCTGATGGTTCTGGTACACCAGAAGATTTTGAGCATTTAATTACGCTCGCAGCAACAGTAAAAGATGAAGAATTATTTGGTCTCCCTGCAGAAGAGTTACTCTATCGTTTATATCACGAAGAAACCGTCAATCTTTATCCAGCACAAGATGTACAATTTTTCTGTGGCTGCTCTGCTGAGCGTTCTAGTTCTGCATTACTGCTCATCTCTGATGAAGAAATTGACGAAATATTAGCCGAACATAAAGGCAGTATTGATATGCAATGTGAGTGTTGTGGTACACACTACTTCTTTAATAAAGAAGCGATTGAAAAATTAAAATCAACAAGAGTTTAAAAACAATCCCGACACAATGTCGGGATTTTTGCTCTATATCACAATATCACTAAAAAGAGGTAAAGTTCTTAAAAAAATGTTTAAAAATGAGATCTACTTAACATTTTTTTATATTGACATCCATTATAATAAGCCACAGTTAAATTTTAATCTTATATATTAGAGGTGACTTATGACAGACTTAAATAAAGTGGTAAAAGAACTTGAAGCTCTTGGCATTTATGACGTAAAAGAAGTTGTTTACAATCCAAGCTACGAGCAATTGTTCGAAGAAGAAACTAAACCAGGCTTAGAAGGCTTTGAAAAAGGTACTTTAACTACGACTGGTGCAGTGGCAGTAGATACAGGTATCTTCACAGGTCGTTCTCCAAAAGATAAATATATCGTGTTAGATGAAAAAACAAAAGATACTGTTTGGTGGACATCTGAAACAGCAAAAAACGACAACAAGCCAATGAACCAAGCTACATGGCAAAGCTTAAAAGACTTGGTAACTAACCAACTTTCTCGTAAACGCTTATTTGTAGTTGATGGTTTCTGTGGTGCGAGCGAACACGACCGTATTGCAGTACGTATTGTCACTGAAGTAGCGTGGCAAGCACATTTTGTAAAAAATATGTTTATTCGCCCAACTGAAGAACAACTCAAAAATTTTGAACCAGATTTCGTTGTAATGAACGGTTCTAAAGTAACCAATCCAAACTGGAAAGAACAAGGTTTAAATTCAGAAAACTTTGTTGCTTTCAACTTGACTGAACGCATTCAATTAATCGGCGGTACTTGGTACGGCGGCGAAATGAAAAAAGGTATGTTCTCAATGATGAACTACTTCCTACCTCTCAAAGGTGTTGGTGCAATGCACTGCTCAGCTAACGTTGGTAAAGATGGCGATGTAGCAATCTTCTTCGGCTTATCTGGCACAGGTAAAACAACCCTTTCAACGGATCCAAAACGTGAATTAATCGGAGATGATGAACACGGTTGGGATGATGTTGGTATCTTTAACTTTGAAGGTGGTTGTTATGCGAAAACCATTCATCTTTCAGAAGAAAATGAACCAGATATTTACCGCGCTATCCGTCGCGACGCATTATTAGAAAACGTGGTTGTTCGTTCAGATGGTTCTGTTGATTTCGATGATGGTTCAAAAACAGAAAACACTCGCGTGTCTTACCCAATTTATCACATCGATAACATTGTAAAACCAGTTTCTCGTGCAGGTCACGCAACTAAAGTGATTTTCTTAACTGCAGATGCATTTGGCGTATTACCACCAGTATCTAAATTGACACCAGAACAAACTAAATACTACTTCTTATCTGGTTTCACAGCGAAATTAGCAGGGACTGAACGTGGTATTACTGAACCAACGCCAACTTTCTCAGCATGTTTCGGTGCAGCATTTTTAACGCTTCATCCAACTCAATATGCAGAAGTGTTAGTAAAACGTATGCAAGCAGCAGGTGCTGAAGCTTACTTAGTGAATACTGGTTGGAATGGCACAGGCAAACGTATCTCAATCAAAGATACTCGCGGAATCATTGATGCAATCTTAGATGGCTCAATTGAAAAAGCTGAAATGGGCGAATTACCAATCTTCAACTTAGCAATTCCTAAAGCATTACCAGGTGTAGATTCTGCAATCTTAGATCCTCGCGATACTTACGCAGATAAAGCACAATGGCAATCAAAAGCTGAAGACTTAGCAGGTCGTTTTGTGAAAAACTTTGTTAAATATGCAACTAACGAAGAAGGCAAAGCTTTAATTGCAGCTGGTCCTAAAGCTTAATTAAAAATACTAAAAATATTAACCGCACTTTGGGTAACTGAAGTGCGGTCATTTTTTATCTGTTTTCAAGCTGATAAATGTATTCAAAAATTTAAAAAAATCCAGTAAAATCACGGCGTTCTAACTTTCATCAATTAAAAAGGACAATGCAATGCTTAACCAAATTAAAAAAGATGCTCAAGATCGTATGGAAAAAAGCCTTGAAGCATTAAAAGGTCATATTTCAAAAATTCGTACTGGTCGTGCTCAACCGAGTTTACTTGATGCAATTCAAGTTGAATATTACGGTGCGGCGACCCCACTTCGCCAATTAGCAAACGTAGTGGCAGAAGATGCGCGTACTTTAGCCGTAACTGTTTTTGATCGTTCTTTAATCTCTGCGGTAGAAAAAGCAATTTTAACCTCAGATTTAGGTTTAAACCCATCTTCAGCGGGTACCACAATCCGTGTTCCGCTTCCGCCATTAACAGAAGAACGTCGTCGCGATTTAATCAAGATCGTAAAAGGCGAAGGTGAACAAGGTAAAGTTGCGATTCGTAATGTGCGTCGTGATGCGAATGATAAAATCAAAGCATTATTAAAAGACAAAGAAATCAGCGAAAACGAACAACATAAAGCAGAAGAAGAAATCCAAAAAATCACAGATATTTACATTAAAAAAGTAGATGAAGTATTAGCGGATAAAGAAAAAGAATTAATGGATTTCTAATCATCAAAAAATACGAAAGGCAGACAGTTTTGTCTGCCTTTATTTTATTAGGTATGCGAATTTAGACGTACCAATGAAAATATAATCAACAAAGTGCGGTAAAGATTCTATGCAAAAACAAAACATTGTCATTCTTGGTTCAACGGGATCAATCGGTAAGAGTACCCTTTCTGTTATCGAAAATAACCCTCAGAAATATCATGCATTTGCACTCGTCGGCGGAAAAAATGTAGAAGCAATGTTTGAACAATGTATCAAATTCCGACCGCACTTTGCGGCTCTTGATGATGTAAATGCGGCTAAAATTTTACGTGAAAAATTAATTGCGCATCATATTCCAACGAAAGTATTAGCAGGACGACGAGCTATTTGCGAACTCGCAGCACACCCAGATGCCGATCAGATAATGGCGTCGATTGTTGGTGCAGCAGGATTGTTACCGACTCTTTCAGCGGTTAAAGCAGGTAAACGGGTATTACTGGCAAATAAAGAATCACTGGTAACCTGCGGACAGCTTTTTATTGATGCCGTAAAAAACTATGGCTCGAAGCTTTTACCAGTAGATAGTGAACATAATGCTATCTTTCAATCATTACCGCCAGAAGCACAAGAAAAAATCGGTTTTTGCCCACTTTCTGAATTAGGTGTAAGTAAAATTATACTCACTGGTTCTGGCGGACCATTCCGTTACACGCCACTTGAACAATTCACCAACATAACACCAGAACAAGCAGTTGCGCACCCTAATTGGTCTATGGGTAAAAAAATTTCTGTCGATTCAGCTACAATGATGAATAAAGGCTTAGAATACATTGAGGCTCGCTGGCTTTTCAATGCAAGTGCGGAAGAAATGGAAGTCATTATTCATCCACAATCAATTATTCATTCTATGGTGCGTTATGTTGATGGCTCAGTCATAGCTCAAATGGGAAATCCAGATATGCGTACACCAATTGCAGAAACTATGGCATATCCTCACCGCACTTTTGCTGGAGTAGAACCACTCGATTTCTTTAAAATCAAAGAACTGACTTTTATTGAACCTGATTTTAATCGCTATCCGAATTTAAAACTGGCTATTGATGCCTTTGCTGCGGGTCAATATGCGACAACAGCAATGAATGCAGCTAATGAAATTGCCGTACAAGCATTTTTAGATCGTCAAATTAGTTTTATGGATATTGCAAAAATTAATTCGAAAACAATTGAGAGAATTTCGCCTTATACCATTCAAAATATTGATGATGTACTCGAAATTGATGCACAAGCAAGAGAGATTGCGAAAACACTAATTAGAGAATAGACCTAGAATAACTAGGTCTAGTTTATTCGATTTAATGGAATACAAATTCCAAAATGCACATATAGGCTGCAATACAAAATAAAATAATCGCCAATAATTTTCTTGTTAAAACTGGATTCATTAATCCACGCAATTTCATTGAGAAGAAACTCATTCCAAATGAACCCAAGGTAACGACACCAACTACAAGAAAGTTTACATATCCTAGTTGGCCACTTAGGCTGATATCATAGGGAAAAGCTCTAGTGAGATAGCCGTATAGATTACCAATACCACCAATAATCATCATATAGTTCGTATAAACGGCAATTTGTTGCGTTTTTACCCCCTTTAATTGCCCGACAAGGGGCGCAAGAATAGAACCGCCTCCAATACCTGTAATACCCGCAATTAAGCCTCCTCCACAAAAACTAATACTACCTTTAGCTCGTTCTATAGGAGACATATTAAACACTTCTATTTGTATTCTCGATCTGTTCAAAAATGTTTTAATCGCTAGTGCACTTAAACTAACCGTAAAAATTAAACTAATTATCGCTGTAGAAAAATAAAAACTTAATTCAAAACCAATTTGCACCCCAATCACCATAGCAATAGACCATAAAATCATATTGATATAATCAATTTTAATTTTTTGCTTATGGAAAAATAATAAATTAATCAATGCGGTACACATCACAATGGTGAGTGACGTAGCTGAAATAACTTGAATCGGTAACGCAGGAAACAATGTACGTAAAATTGGCACCATCAATACCCCACCGCCAATACCAAAAATAGCAGAAACCATATTGGTACAAATACCGCAAATCAGTAAGATAAAAATTGTACTAAACGCCATCTTAGATCCTATTTAAAAATTCATTTAATCATACTTCATTTTGACGTAAGAGCATATGCGCAACTTATGATCGCTATCATATACAGTTAAAATTATTCTGCTATGATAAAAAGAATAAGGAGGATACGTAGATATGAATTCATTTCAATTAATGGCAAAACCTACTGGTTCAATTTGTAATTTAGATTGTAAATATTGCTTTTACTTGGAAAAACCTCACTTAAATCAACGGGCTATGACTAATGAAGTATTAGAAGCCTATATCAAATCCTATATTGAAGCAACGCCTCAACAACAAGTTACTTTCCTATGGCAAGGCGGCGAGCCAACCCTAGCAGGTCTTGATTTCTACAAAAGAGCGGTCAATTTTTAATTAATATTTTTGATGAATGGTATGCCAATGATGTCGGCAAAATTGGTATTCAATTTATTGAACAATGGTTTATGGCTTACCTTGGTTTACAACCAAGTTTATGTATTTTTCGTGAAACCTGCGGCGATCAATTGGTTATTGAACAAAATGGCGATATTTATAGTTGCGATCATTATGTTTATCCTGAATATAAACTCGGAAATCTTATTGAAACCCCTCTAATACAGCTCCTTGATAATAATACTAAACAAAAGAATTTTGGTGCAGCGAAATCTTTTCTTTCCGAACAGTGTAAAATCTGTAAGTTTCGCTTTGCATGTCACGGAGGATGTCCAAAACATCGTACAATTCAAGGATTTGGTAAAGCACATAATCAACTTTGTGAGGCATATTATTCAGCACTTTCTCATATGGATCCATATTTAAAGTCATTTGCAAAATCATTTGGCAAAATAAAATAATATTTATCTAGTTCAAAATTTTGTTAAACACTTCACATTTTCATAATTTGCTTATAGAAGAAAAATATAGAAATTTGTATAGTAATCTAAAGTTATTGATATATTAAAAGACGCCTTTATGTTTACATTGTCCTATTATCTACCACAAAACTTAAATAAATGTATTATTTCTGAGAGTAAAACTCTAGAAAAAAACAGCTTAATTTATGCACAAGGCGAGAAGCCTAAAGAATTTTATTTTTTAAAACAAGGGCTAGTTGGTCTGTATCATAGTCTGGAAAATGGCAAAGAAACATTGACTCGACTTTATCACGCTAATGAATATTTTGGTTTTCGTACTATTTTTAGTGAAACATCTTATCATTGCAGTGCAAAAGTATTAATGGAAGCTGATATAGTTAGAATATTTCCTGGTAATCACGCAAATTTTATTGCAAATAACCCTGATTTTTCTTGTTATCTTATGAAACAACTTTCTAATGAATTATATGATGCAGAACACCGAATAAGTAATACAGCTTATAAGCGTAGTTACGAACGTATTATTGATGCCATTGAAAATTTAACTGAAAGTTATCCCGATTATCCTTGGACCTACCGAGAAGTAGCGGAATTTTGTGGATGTGAAACTGAAACCGCAATTCGTATTAGTAGAGAGCTTAAAAAACAAGGAATTTTAGATAAAAATACACGACATCTACGAATATGCTCTTAAAATTTACCACTGCTCGCTGATTGTAAATAATATATCTAAGTAATGATTAAATCAGATAAAGATTTTTGTAATATATAAAATAAAAAAGCCCACTATATAAAGTGAGCTTCTTTTTAGAATTAATTTTTATTCCTCAGTTGTTGCCTCAGCAACTTCTGGACGATCAACTAACTCAATGTATGCCATTGGTGCATTATCGCCTGCACGGAAACCACATTTCAAAATGCGAGTGTAACCACCTGCACGTTGAGCAAAACGTGGACCTAATTCATTAAATAATTTTGCAACAGTTTCAACGTTGCGAGTACGAGCGAATGCTAAACGACGGTTAGCAACGCTATCTACTTTTGCTAATGTAATTAACGGTTCAACTACACGGCGTAATTCTTTAGCTTTAGGCAAAGTAGTCTTAATGATTTCATGACTAACTAAAGCACTTGCTAAGTTACGGAACATCGCTTGACGATGACTACTATTACGGTTTAGTTGACGACCACTCTTACGATGGCGCATGATCTTATCCTTCTCAGAAAAATCTTAACCTATGACCAAACTAGTCTTCAGCAATACTTGCTGGCGGCCAATTTTCAAGGCGCATACCAAGTGACAAGCCACGAGAAGCAAGAACATCCTTAATTTCAGTAAGAGATTTCTTACCAAGATTAGGGGTTTTTAATAATTCTACTTCAGTACGTTGCACTAAATCACCGATATAATGAATTGTTTCTGCTTTCAAACAGTTAGCAGAACGAACTGTCAGCTCTAAATCATCTACAGGACGTAATAAAATCGGATCAAATTCCGGTTTTTCTTCCTTAATCTCAGGCTGACGAACATCACGTAAATCAACGAATGCATCAAGTTGCTCCGCCAAGATTGTTGCTGCACGACGAATTGCTTCTTCTGGCTCAAGTGCACCATTAGTTTCTAACTCAATAACGAGCTTATCCAAATCTGTACGCTGCTCAACACGAGCTGCCTCTACATTATACGCAATTCGTTCAACCGGACTATAACAAGCATCAACAAGCAAACGACCAATTGGACGTTCTTCTTGCGTATGTGTACGAGATGAAGCAGGAACATATCCTCTACCACGCTGAACACGTATACGCATACTAATTGAAGCGTTTTCATCAGTTAAATGACAAATCACATGATCTGGATTTACAATTTCAACATCACCATCATGGGTAATGTCCGCTGCAACAACAGGGCCAATTCCAGATTTATTTAATGTCAGAATAACGTCATCTTTATTCTGTACTTTAACCGCTAGACCTTTAAGGTTCAAAAGTACTTCAAGAATATCTTCTTGAACACCTTCCTTACTACTATATTCATGCAATACGCCATCAATTTCTACTTCAGTTACAGCACAACCTGGCATTGAAGACAGAAGGATACGACGCAATGCATTACCTAGAGTATGACCAAAACCACGCTCTAACGGTTCTAAGATCACTTTAGCATGTGTTGAACTAATTTGTTCAATATCTACTAAACGTGGTTTTAAAAATTCTGTAACAGAACCCTGCATTTTATCCTCTCTTTGGTTTTAAGCTTAACTATTATTTAGAGTAAAGCTCAACGATCAGATGTTCGTTAATGTCTGCTGATAAATCAGAACGTTCAGGAACACGTTTGAATACACCTTCCATTTTTGCAGAATCAACTTCTAACCATGTTGGTTTTTCTCTTTGCTCTGCTAATTCTAATGATGCTTTAATACGAGCTTGTTTTTTCGATTTTTCACGAATAGCAACTACATCATTTACAGAAACTTGGAAAGATGGAATATTAACAACACGACCATTCACAACAATTGCTTTATGACTCACTAATTGACGAGCCTCTGCACGAGTTGCAGCAAATCCCATGCGATAAACAACGTTATCCAATCTACCTTCTAATAACACTAATAAATTTTCACCAGTGTTACCTTTCAAACGGTTTGCTTCTTTATAGTAGTTACGGAATTGACGTTCTAAAATACCATAGATACGACGAACTTTTTGTTTTTCACGTAACTGACTACCATAGTCAGACAAACGCGGTTTACGAGCACCGTGCTGACCTGGTGCTGTATCAATTTTACATTTTGAATCAATCGCACGCACGCCTGATTTAAGGAATAAATCAGTGCCTTCACGACGGCTGAGCTTGAGTTTAGGACCCAAATATCTTGCCATTTTCTTTCTCCAACTATCCTATACGTCTTAAACACGACGTTTTTTCGGTGGACGACAACCGTTATGAGGAATCGGAGTCACATCAGTAATATTCGTGATACGGAAACCCGCTGCGTTTAACGCACGAATTGTAGATTCACGACCTGGACCCGGACCTTTAACCATAACTTCCAAGTTCTTTAAGCCAAATTCTTTAACGATTTCAGCACAACGCTCTGCCGCAACTTGCGCTGCGAACGGAGTTGATTTACGAGAACCACGGAAACCTGAACCACCTGCAGTTGCCCAAGCTAGAGCATTACCTTGACGGTCAGTAATAGTAACGATTGTATTATTGAAAGATGCGTGAATATGTGCTACGCCATCTACAACTTGTTTTTTTACACGTTTACGTGCACGAACTGGTGTTTTAGCCATTCTTATTTACCCCGACTATTTTTTGATCGGCTTACGTGGACCCTTACGGGTACGCGCATTAGTTTTAGTACGTTGACCACGTACTGGTAAACTACGACGATGACGTAAACCACGATAGCATCCTAAGTCTAAAAGACGTTTGATGTTTAGTGTTACTTCACGACGTAAGTCACCTTCAACGGTAAATTTACCAACTTCGTCACGCAGTTTGTCAATCTGCTCTTCAGACAATTCTCTGATCTTAACATCTTCAGCAATACCCGCTGCTGCACAAATAGCTTGTGAACGAGTTTTACCAATACCGTAAATGGCAGTTAAAGCGATTACAGCGTGTTTATGATCAGGAATGTTAATGCCTGCAATACGGGCCACTATGCACTCCTATATTTTAATTAATTTGATATTCTGATCTTGAAAAGCCCGTTTTCAGGATACTCAAACAGAATATCAAGGACATAAATGAGTTGAGCAGTATAACTACTCAACTGGTTCTTGGCAAGAAAAATGTTAATTAACCTTGACGTTGTTTATGTTTAGGGTCGCTACACAATACGCGTACAACACCCTCACGTTTAACAATCTTACAGTTACGACACATTTTCTTTACGGAAGCACGAACTTTCATTGCTTATCCTTTTACTTTAAATGAACAATTATTGTCCAAAACCCTTAAGGTTTGCTTTTTTCAACGCAGATTCATATTGAGAAGACATTAAATGACTTTGAACCTGAACGATGAAATCCATAATTACAACGACTACAATTAAAAGAGATGTTCCACCGAAGTAAAATTTAACATCCCAAGCCGATGTCATAATATAAGGAACTAAACATACAAACGTTACATAGAGACCGCCAATTAATGTAAGACGAGTCATCACTTTATCAATATAACGTGATGTTTGTTCACCGGGTCTAATTCCTGGAATAAATGCACCAGATTTTTTTAGATTATCTGCTGTATCACGAGGATTATATTGCATTGCTGTATAGAAAAAACTGAAGAAAATAATTGCAACAGCATAAACAAGCAAATAAAGTGGTTGACCAGGATTCAATAACATTGATAAATTATTTAACCATTCAAATTTATCATTTTGCCCAAACCATTGTGTTAATGTAGCTGGGAATAAAATAATACTTGAAGCAAAAATTGCTGGCATTACATTTGCCATATTCACTTTCAATGGTAAATGTGTTGAATGACCACCTAAAATTTGACGACCTTGCTGACGCTTCGCATATTCAACGCGAATTCTACGTTGTCCTCTTTCAACAAAAACAACAAAATAAGTTACTGCAAATACAATAGCTGCGATCAGAAGAAGAACTAATGGATGCATCTGTCCTTGACGAGCCTGCTCAATAGTTTGAAGAATGGCCGATGGTAAACCAGCTACAATACCGCCAAAAACAAGAATTGAAATACCGTTACCAATACCTCTTTCAGTTATTTGCTCACCCAACCACATAAGGAACATTGTCCCAGTGACTAAACTAACAACTGAAGTGAAGTAAAAACTAAATCCAACATTTGGCACTAAGCCAGACAACATATTTGGTAAGCCTGTTGAAATAGCTACTGCCTGAATCGTTGCAAAAACAACTGTCGCATAACGAGTATATTTAGAAATTTTACGCTGACCAGCAGCACCTTCTTTCTTTAATTCTGCTAAAGCAGGAGAAACCGTTGCAAGCAATTGAATTACAATAGATGCCGATATATATGGCATGATTCCTAATGCTAAAATGGATGCACGGCTTAGAGCACCACCAGAGAACATGTTAAACATGTCAATGATAGTGCCTTTTTGTTGTTCAACTAATTGAGCTAGAACAGTCGCATCAATACCAGGAACCGGAATGAATGAACCAATTCGATAAACGATAAGTGCACCTAAAACGAAAAGTAATCGGCTTTTTAATTCACCTTTACCGCTATTAGTACTTCTTGCTTGATAACCTGGTTGTTTAGCCATTTGCTAATTATTCCTCAATTGAACCGCCAGCAGCTTCAATTGCTGCTTTTGCACCTTTAGTTACACGTAAACCGCGTACCGTTACTGCAGATTTCACTTCTCCAGCTAAAATTACTTTAGCGAATTGGATATCTTTAGTTAAGATATTTGCTGCTTTTAATGTTTCTAAAGTTACTACATTACCTTCAACTTTGGTTAATTCATTTAAACGAACTTCTGCAGTCACTGCAGATTTCATTGAAGTAAAACCAAATTTTGGTAAACGACGGTATAACGGCATTTGACCACCTTCGAAACCGCGACGAACACCGCTACCAGTACGAGATTTTTGACCTTTATGACCGCGGCCACCAGTCTTGCCTAAACCTGAACCAATACCACGACCGAGGCGTTTAGCACTATGCTTTGCACCTTCAGCCGGAGATAGAGTATTTAAACGCATCTCTTACTCCTCCACTTTAACCATGTATGAAACTTGGTTAATCATACCACGTACTGCAGGCGTATCAATTAACTCAACAGTGTGGTGCATATGGCGAAGACCAAGACCACGCAAGGTAGCTTTATGCTTCGGTAAACGAGCAATTGAGCTACGAACTTGTGTTACTTTAATAGTTTTAGCCATTATTCATTACCCCAAGATTTCATCAACAGTTTTACCGCGTTTTGCAGCAACCATTTCTGGTGATTTCATATTTGCTAATGCATCAATAGTTGCACGAACAACGTTAATCGGGTTGGTAGAACCATACGCTTTAGAAAGAACGTTACGTACACCTGCAACTTCCAATACCGCACGCATTGCACCACCAGCGATGATACCTGTACCTTCACTTGCTGGCTGCATAAATACACGTGAACCAGTATGAACACCTTTAACTGGATGTTGTAATGTACCTTCATTTAAAGCGACATTAATCATATTGCGACGTGCTTTTTCCATCGCTTTTTGGATCGCTGCTGGAACTTCGCGAGCTTTACCATAACCAAAACCTACTCGGCCATTACCATCGCCCACCACAGTTAATGCAGTGAAACTCATAATACGACCACCTTTTACAGTTTTTGATACACGGTTTACTGCGATTAGCTTCTCTTGCAGTTCACCAACTTGTTTTTCGATGTTTGACATCTCAATTTACCTCATTAGAACTGTAGACCAGCTTCACGTGCAGCGTCCGCTAAAGTTTGGACACGACCATGATATTTAAAACCGGAACGATCAAAAGCAACAGCTTGAACGCCTTTTGCTAATGCGCGTTCTGCAACAGCTTTACCGACTG
Organism: Haemophilus sp. HMSC071C11; assembly: GCF_001837655.1. Classification (NCBI taxonomy): domain Bacteria; kingdom Pseudomonadati; phylum Pseudomonadota; class Gammaproteobacteria; order Pasteurellales; family Pasteurellaceae; genus Haemophilus; species Haemophilus sp. HMSC071C11. The sequence continues at coordinate 69,211 of NZ_KV833398.1, forward strand.
CTGCAGCAGCATCTTTATTACCGGTGTATTTTACTTGCTCACGAATTGCTTTCTCAACAGTTGAAGCAGCGGCAAGCACTTCTGAACCGTTTGGTGCAATAACTTGTGCATAAATATGACGTGGAGTGCGGTGAATAACTAAACGAGTTACACCTTGCTCTCTCATCATATGACGTGCACGAGCTGCACGACGGATACGAGCTGATTTCTTATCCATAGTGTTACCTTAATTATTTCTTCTTAGCCTCTTTGATACGTACCACTTCATCAGCGTAACGTACCCCTTTACCTTTATAAGGCTCAGGACGGCGATAAGCACGAATATCTGCTGCAACTTGACCGATCAACTGTTTGTCTGCACCTTTCAACACGATTTCGGTTTGAGATGGACATTCTGCAGTAATACCTACCGGCAAAGTGTGCTCTACTGGGTGAGAATAGCCTAAACTTAATGCAATTGCGTTACCTTTAAGTTGAGCTCTGTAACCTACACCCACCAATACTAATTTTTTAGTGAAACCTTCAGTAACACCGATAACCATTGCATTAACTAATGCACGTGCAGTACCCGATTGAGCATTTGCTTCAACAAAACCTTCACGTGGAGTGAACGTAAATTGTCCGTTATCTTGTTTTACTTCAACTGATTCATGAATTTTGCGAGATAACTCGCCATTTTTACCTTTTACTGTTAATAGCTGACCGTCGAGTTTAACTTCAACGCCGGCAGGAATATTAACAGGTGCCTTTGCAACACGAGACATTTTCCTACCTCTCTATTAAGCTACATAACAGATGATCTCACCGCCTAAACCTGCTTGACGAGCAGCACGGTCAGTCATAACACCTTTAGATGTAGAAATAACTGCAACACCTAAACCGCCCATAACTTTTGGTAATTCATCTTTACGTTTGTAAATACGAAGACCAGGACGACTTACACGTTGGATGCTTTCTACAACTGGTTTGCCTTGGAAATATTTTAAAGTAATTTCCAATTCAGGTTTAGCACCTTCTAAAACTTTTACGCTTTCGATATAACCTTCAGCAGCTAATACGTTGGCAATTGCCACTTTTAGCTTGGAAGAAGGCATATTGATTGCAACTTTGTTCGCAGCTTGACCGTTACGAATACGGGTCAGCATATCTGCGATTGGATCTTGCATACTCATTGTACTTTTTCTCCGATTCCAAAATAAAGTGGTATATTACCAGCTCGCTTTTTTAAGGCCTGGGATTTCACCGCGCATTGCAGCTTCACGAACCTTAATTCGGCTTAAACCAAACTTACGTAAAACGCCATGAGGACGTCCAGTTTGGCGGCAACGGTTACGTTGACGAGATGGGCTAGAATCACGTGGTAAAGTTTGTAACTTTAACACTGCATCCCAACGATCTTCATCAGAGGCATTGACATCAGAAATGATTTTCTTTAATTCAACACGTTTTGCGTAGAATTTTTCAGCCAATTTAACGCGTTTTACATCGCGTGCTTTCATTGATTGTTTAGCCATTATAACCTGCCTTATTTACGGAATGGGAAATTAAAGGCAGCAAGTAGTGCTTGACCTTCTTCATCATTCTTAGCAGTAGTTGTGATAGTGATATCTAAACCACGTACACGATCTACTTTATCGTAATCGATTTCAGGGAAGATGATTTGTTCACGCACACCCATGCTATAGTTACCACGACCATCGAATGATTTCGCACTTAAGCCGCGGAAGTCACGAATACGTGGAACAGCAATTGTAATCAAACGTTCAAAGAACTCCCACATACGCTCACCGCGTAGTGTTACTTTACAACCGATTGGATATCCCTGACGGATTTTAAAGCCAGCAACAGATTTACGAGCTTTAGTTACTAAAGGTTTTTGACCGCTGATTGCTGCTAAGTCCGCTACTGCGTTGTCTAGCAATTTTTTGTCGGTCAATGCTTCACCCACACCCATATTCAGGGTAATCTTTTCGATTCGTGGGACTTGCATGACAGATTTGTAGCCGAATTTATTTTTTAATTCGCTTACTACTTGATCTCTGTAGTAATCATGCAGTTTCGCCATCGCATTACTCCAGTTTGTTAGATAATTTCATTGTTAGATTTGAAGAAACGTACTTTTTTGCCGTCTTCGAATCTAAAACCTACACGGTCAGCTTTATTTGTTTTAGGATTGAAAATCGCAACATTTGAAGCGTCAATTGCAGCTTCTTTTTTCACCAAACCACCAGCCTTTCCTAATGCAGGAACTGGTTTTTCATGCTTAGTAATGATGTTGATACCTTCAACAAACACTTTACCGTTTGGTAACACTTTAGTTACCTTGCCACGCTTGCCCTTATCTTTACCAGTAAGAACAATTACTTCATCATTTTGACGGATTTTAGCAGCCATTACATTCCCCTTACAGTACTTCTGGAGCTAAAGAAATGATCTTCATGAATTTCTCAGAACGAAGTTCACGAGTCACTGGTCCAAAAATACGAGTACCGATTGGTTGCTCAGTGTTATTATTTAAAATTACACAAGCGTTACCATCGAAACGAATAACTGAGCCATCTGGGCGACGAACACCCTTCTTGGTGCGCACAACAACTGCTTTTAATACATCACCTTTTTTTACTTTACCGCGTGGAATTGCTTCTTTTACAGTAATTTTGATGATGTCACCAATCGCAGCATAACGACGGTGCGATCCACCTAGAACCTTGATACACATTACGCTGCGAGCGCCTGAATTATCAGCAACATCCAGCATAGTCTGTTCTTGGATCATATTAGTGCTCCGTTAAGATTAAAAAAACACCCTTTCGGGACGAACCCATCCACACTATTCAGATAGAATGGCAGATAGGCGGCGGATTTTATCAAAAGAAAAAGAGAAAGGCAATGATAATTTAGCTTCCTCTTATTGATCTATTTACTAAATAATCCAGTTAAAATTTACCGCACTTTTGGAATTATAAAAATATCCTCATCCTCTCAAAAATTTATCGAATGAAAAATAAACTGCAGAAAAAATGAAACGCTCTCTTCTCTTACCTTAGATAAATTCATCAGTTTTCAGATTTTGGGAAAATTTCCTTGCCTAAAAGCCAAAGATACAGATCGAGCTCTTTTAAGTTAAATCTTTCTAATTTATAAAATCTTTGAAAATCTATCAAAATCTCTTTAAATTTTCTGTAATTTTTTAAATCTTTCCTTTTAAAGGCTGAAAATTTATCTACTTTATTAAAATAGAGGAGATCTTGCTCCACATAGCTATCATAAATTGGGAAAGCAATTGGATTATGATGACTACAATATTTAGTTGCAAAAGAGTAAAAATACTTCTCCTTACCACCAATTGTTACTTCTCCTAATTCACGAACTAATTCAATATCACCAGATTTTAAACGTTTATCTAGATCTTTAATACCCAAAATATGCTTTGCAACATGATGAATAGCAAATATATTTGTACTATAAACATTGTTAGGAATATTTATATTATCAAGCACTGGCTCTATAAAAGTATCATCTAACAAATATAATCCTGTTACATATTCTCCTAATAAGATTCTAAAAGTCTCTCGATCATATATATCTGCTTCTGTATCCAAATCATTTTCATCATAAAACTCTGTGATGCCAATCTCCTCTTCTTGATAAGGAAGATCATGTATTAATATATACTTCATTGTATCAGATAAATGACACCACCAATCCCAATCTTCATTAGAAATATTCCCAGTAGTATCTGTATCATTGATAAGTTCTTCTGGGAATTTATCCTCTGCTAATTTTGACGTTTCTTTACGGGTATCAACGCCGTTGATGAAATTAATTAATCTATGTCCCAAATAACGAGTATTCCACTCATCAGAATATTCAAAACCAAGATCTTCAGAAATTTCTCTTAAGTACCATTATTAAAAATATTTTTTTCAGTATTTGTTTAGGTGTTATGTCAATAACACCTAAAAGAAAAAGTGCGGTTAAAATTCATTGAATTTTAACCGCACTTTAAAAACAAAAAAGCCAATAGATTTACACTATTGGCTTTTATTTTATTACTCTTTGTTATTAATTAAGCAATAACTGCTTTCTCAACAACACGAACTAAAGTCCAAGATTTGGTTTTTGATAGAGGGCGACATTCGCGAATCTCTACGGTATCACCAACTTTGGCTTCATTGTTCTCATCGTGTACGTGTAATTTAGTTGTACGACGGATAAATTTACCATATAAAGGGTGTTTTACCTTACGTTCAATAGCAACAACGAAAGATTTTTCCATTTTGTCGCTAACAACTTTACCTTGTACGCTACGAATTTTATCAGTCATTACTCACCCGCCTTTTCGGTTAATACAGTTTTTACACGTGCAATATCACGACGCACTTGCTTAGCCTGATGGGTTTGTTGAAGCTGACCGGTGGCTGTCTGCATACGCAACTTGAATTGTTCACCTAAAAGGTTTACTAATTCAGCATTCAGCTCTTCAACACTTTTTGTACGTAAATCTTGAGCTTTCATTACATCACCGTCTTAGTTACGAAAGTGGTCTTAACTGGCAATTTAGCAGCTGCTAATGCAAATGCGTTTCTTGCTACTTCTTCAGACACACCATCCATTTCATAAAGCACTTTACCCGGTTGGATTAAGGCTACCCAGTACTCAACGTTACCTTTACCTTTACCCATACGGACTTCTAATGGTTTTTCAGTAATTGGTTTATCTGGGAATACACGAATCCAGATTTTACCTTGACGTTTTACTGCACGTGACATTGCACGACGTGCCGCTTCGATTTGACGAGCGGTTAAACGACAACGACCAACTGCTTTTAAACCGTAAGTACCGAAACTAACTTCAGTACCGCTCGCGATACCACGGTTGCGGCCTTTGTGAACTTTACGGAATTTTGTACGTTTTGGTTGCAACATTTAGCGTTTCTCCTTACTTACGACCTTTACCGCGAGGAGCCTTTTTAGGCTTGTCGGCAGGTTGTTGTTCTGATTGCGCAACGGCAGCCATTCCACCAAGAATTTCACCTTTGAAGATCCACACTTTAACGCCGATTACGCCGTAAGTTGTATGAGCTTCTGCAGTGTTATAATCGATGTCCGCACGAAGAGTATGTAGAGGTACGCGACCTTCACGATACCATTCTGAACGTGCGATTTCTGCACCACCTAAACGACCGCTAACCTCAACTTTGATACCTTTAGCACCTAAACGCATAGCACTTTGTACCGCACGTTTCATTGCACGACGGAACATTACACGACGTTCTAATTGAGAAGCGATGCTATCTGCAACTAATTTCGCATCTAATTCAGGTTTTTTCACTTCAGCAATGTTAATTTGAGCAGGAACGCCAGCGATTTTAGACACTGCGTTACGTAATTTTTCAACATCTTCGCCTTTTTTACCGATTACGATACCAGGACGAGCTGTGTGAATAGTTACACGAATACTTTTAGCTGGACGCTCAATAGTAATACGTGAAACTGAAGCATTTGCTAATTCTTTATTTAAGAATTTGCGTACTTTGAAATCGCCTTCAAGATTGTCAGCGAAGTCTTGTGTATTCGCGAACCAAGTAGAGCTCCAAGGTTTAACAATACCTAGGCGAATACCATGTGGATGTACTTTTTGACCCATTGCTATTCCTCTACTTATTAACGATCTGACACAACCACAGTAATGTGGCTAGTACGTTTTAAAATACGATCTGCACGACCTTTAGCACGTGGCATAACACGTTTCATGCTAGGACCTTCATCAACGAAGATTTTAGCAACTTTAAGATCATCAATATCTGCACCGTCATTGTGCTCTGCATTTGCAATAGCTGATTCTAAAACTTTCTTCACTAAAGCTGCTGCTTTTTTGTTAGTGAAAGTTAAAATTTCTAATGCTTGCGCAACTTTTTTACCACGAATTAAATCGGCAACTAAGCGAGCTTTTTGGGCAGAAGTGCGAGCGTAACGATGTTTTGCGATAGTTTCCATCTCTTTACCTCTTATTTCTTAGCTTTCTTATCTGCCGCGTGACCGCGGTATGTACGAGTCGGTGCAAATTCACCAAGCTTATGACCGATCATTTCATCAGATACATAAACAGGAACGTGCTGACGACCATTATGGACTGCGATGGTCAATCCGATCATTGATGGAATGATCATTGAACGACGGGACCAAGTTTTAATTGGTTTTTTATCCCCGCTTTCCACCGCCTTCTCTACCTTCTTCAACAAGTGTAGGTCAAGGAAAGGACCCTTCTTGAGAGAACGTGGCATGGCTAATCCTCTTTAATTTAATCTATTATTTGCCACGACGACGTACGATATATTTATCAGTACGTTTGTTGTGACGAGTTTTCTTACCTTTAGTTTGAACGCCCCAAGGAGTTACTGGGTGTTTACCAAAGTTACGACCTTCACCACCACCGTGTGGGTGATCTACTGGGTTCATTGCAGTACCACGAACTGTAGGGCGAATGCCTCTCCAGCGGTTAGCACCAGCTTTACCCAATACGCGAAGCATATGTTCTGAGTTACCAACTTCACCGATTGTAGCAACACATTCAGCTAATACTTTACGCATTTCGCCAGAACGTAAACGTAAAGTTACATAGTTGCCTTCACGTGCGATGATTTGTACATAAGCACCAGCAGAACGAGCGATTTGACCGCCTTTACCTGGTTTTAATTCAACGTTATGTACTGTTGAACCAACTGGGATATTACGCATTGGTAATGAGTTACCCACTTTAATTGGTGAGTTTATGCCAGCTTGGATTTGATCGCCTACTGACAAACCTTTAGGTGCTAAAATATAACGGCGTTCACCATCTTTATAAAGCACTAAAGCAATGTTAGCAGAACGGTTTGGATCATATTCTAAACGCTCAACAACCGCTGGAATGTCTAACTTGTTACGTTTGAAATCTATTAAACGGTAGTGTTGTTTGTGACCGCCACCAATGTGACGAGTAGTAATACGACCATAGTTGTTACGACCACCAGTTTTAGATTTAGTATCTAGAAGAGGTGCGTAAGGTTTACCCTTGTGTAATTCAGGGTTCACGATTTTAACAACGTGACGACGACCAGCGGAGGTCGGCTTACATTTAACGATAGCCATTCTCTAATTTCCTCCGATTACTCTGCACTGTCCACGAAGTCCAAGTTTTGGCCTTCGGCTAAAGTTACATAAGCTTTTTTCCAGTCGCTGCGACGACCCATTTTGTTACCACGGCGTTTAGTTTTACCTTTAACAACCACAGTACGAACTGAATCTACTTTTACTTCAAATAATTGAGCAACCGCAGCAGCAATTTCAGCTTTGTTCGCATCTAAAGCAACTTTAAGTACAACAGTGTTAGATTTTTCAGCATTGTTAGTTGCTTTTTCAGAGATGTGCGGTGCACGTAGCACACTTAGCAAACGTTCTTGACTCATGCTAGGATCTCCTCAATTTGTTTCACAGCATCAACAGTAACAATCACTTTATCGAAAGCGATTAAGCTAACTGGATCGATACCTTGAACATCACGTACATCAACTTTATATAAGTTACGTGCGGCTAAGAATAGATTTTCATCTAAACTTGCTGTGATAATTAACGCATCTTCAACGGCTAAATCTTTTAATTTTTGTACTAAAACTTTAGTTTTTGGTGCATCTAATTCAAATTTTTCCACCACAACCAAACGGTCTTGACGAACTAATTCAGAAAGAATGCTTTTGATAGCACCACGGTACATTTTCTTGTTCACTTTTTGGCTGTGATCTTGTGGTTTAGCCGCGAAGGTTGTACCACCAGAACGCCAGATTGGTGATTTAATATCACCAGCACGAGCACGACCTGTACCTTTTTGACGCCAAGGTTTTTTACCCGAACCAGACACTTCAGCACGAGTTTTTTGCGCACGAGTACCTTGACGCGCACCTGCTGCATAAGCAACAACAACTTGGTGGATCAACGCTTCGTTAAACTCACGTCCGAAGGTAGTTTCAGAAACAGTGAGTGCGTTTGCACCTACAACTTGTAATTCCATCTCTATCTCCTAGACTTATGCTTTAACTGCCGGCTTAACGATAACATCGCCATTGATAGCACCAGGTACAGAACCTTTTACTAATAGCAATTTACGCTCAGCATCTACACGAACAACTTCAAGTGATTGAACAGTTACACGTTCAGCACCTAAATGTCCTGCCATTTTTTTACCTTTAAACACACGACCTGGTGTTTGGTTTTGACCAATAGAACCAAGTACACGATGTGATAAAGAGTTACCGTGTGTAGCATCTTGAGTACGGAAGTTCCAACGTTTAACACCACCTTGGAAACCTTTACCTTTAGAAGTACCAGTAACATCTACTTTTTTAACATCTGCGAAGATGTCTACATTGATTTCTTGACCTAAAGTGAATTCTTCACCTTCAGTACGAAATTCCCATAAACCGCGACCAGCTTCAACACCTGCTTTCACGAAATGACCTGCTTCAGGTTTAGTTACACGATTCGCTTTTTTAGAACCAGTAGTAACTTGAACTGCAGTATAGCCATCGTTTTCAAGAGTTTTAACTTGAGTTACGCGGTTGGCTTCAATTTCGATAACGGTAACTGGTACTGACACGCCGTCTTCATTGAAGATACGGGTCATACCAACTTTACGACCGACTAAACCAATCATTGTAATAACCTCTTAATTAACCTAGGCTGATCTGCACGTCCACGCCGGCAGCCAAATCTAAACGCATTAATGCATCAACAGTTTTTTCTGTTGGCTCTACGATATCTACTAAACGTTTGTGAGTACGAATTTCGTATTGGTCACGTGCGTCTTTGTTTACGTGTGGAGAAATCAACACGGTGAAACGCTCTTTACGAGTTGGTAAAGGAATTGGACCACGAACTTGTGCGCCAGTACGTTTAGCTGTTTCTACGATCTCCGCAGTAGATTGATCGATCAAACGGTGATCGAAAGCTTTTAAGCGGATACGGATTCTTTGGTTCTGCATTAGACCAGAGCTCCAATAAAATTTAGCTAATAAAAAAACTAACACCAATCACAATTCTAACTTCAAATATAGAAAAGGAGGTGCAAGTTACCTGTTATATAGTCTCCAAATCGGAAACATTGTTAGCCTGACATATCGTCATGCCCGTTCAATAAATGATTACATTAAACGGCTCTCATATTGAGAGTCCGTGTATTCTATAGAAAGACAACCCTATTTGCAAGCTTTTATTTTAACTATTTTGTTGGCCTAAAAGCCTCTAATAATTTATCAAAAATATATTCTTCAAGGTGTGTGTAAACCGTTTTTCTTTGACGACATAGTGTCACTTTCCACGGAACAGGACTTTCGATTTTACGACACAAAAATTCTTTTGAATGATAAAGCTCAGCCATAGGTAACGGTAGAATAGTTAATAATTCTTTGTTTGTTTTGACCGCACTTAGCAGAAAATCCCAACAACTCGAATCCAAAACAATATCTGGATAACAATTATTGCGCTCAAAAGCTTCCTTCAAATGATGATGAATCATAAATGTTTGATCAAAAATTGCCATTTTCTGCTGATGTAAATCAGCCCATGTGATTTGTTGTTTTTTTGCTAAGACATGCTTTGGTGAAAGAAATAAGGCTAATTCAGAACTATGAATTTCAATTGAATCAATAATATTTTTTGATATTCGCTCGGGATATAACAACACGGCTAAATCAACTTTATCTAAAAGAAGTTCACTCTTTAGAGCATAAGCTCCAATTTCTTTAATAATAAAATTAATATCTGGATTCTTAAGAATAAGATGAGGCAATACAGAAGAGAACACGGCTGATAAAACTAAGGGAGGAATACCAATTGTTATCGTGCCTTTCTTACAATCTTTTGATTTATAAAGATTTGTTCTCATATCATTGTAACGCTTGATCACTTCTTTTGCATCACGATAATAATTTTCCCCCGCAAAGGTTAGTCCAATAATTTTTCCTGATGCCCGTTTAAATATCTGAATATTTTCACGATTCTCAAACTCCGTAATCATCATACTTAATGCAGGTTGAGACACATATAAATTTTGAGACGCTCGGCTTAAATTAAAATCATTATCTACGATTGAAACAAAATATCTTAGATGCCTAATATCCATCATTTTCACCCCCCTAAGGACTGCCATTTTTACAAAATATAGCACAAGGATTGTTTAAAACACTATCAAAATAACTTATACCCGCCTAAGAAAGATGTATTTCTTTTACGAAATTTTTTTTGCTATTTTTAATATCAATCTAGTTCCTTTATTGCCTATCAAGGATCATCACAAGAAACATATCCATTTGAAATATAAGATACTTATTTGTTGATATTCTTTCTTTTAATCTCGTTATTAGGAGGTCTCTATGACACAAAAACATCTTAAGCTTAATAATCTAAATCAACACCTACATGATGGTATGAGCATCATGTTTGGTGGATTTATGGGTATCGGCACTCCAGCCAAACTTGTCCAACAAATCTTAGATTCTGGCGTAAAGGATCTCACACTCATAGGCAATGACACAGCCTTTATTGACACTGGCGTAGGGCCTTTAATTGTAAATAATCGAGTCAAACGTTTAATTACATCCCATATTGGTACAAATCCAGAAACTGGCAAAAAAATGATTGCTGGTGAAATAGATGTAGAACTCGTTCCACAGGGTACCTTAGCTGAACGGATTCGTGCAGGTGGCGCCGGATTAGGTGGTATTTTAACACCAACGGGTGTCGGCACTGTTGTTGAAGAAGGAAAACAAAAAATTCAAATTGATGGCAAAGAATATTTACTTGAACTCCCACTAAAAGCTGATATTGCCATTATCCATGCTCAAAAAGGTGACATGAATGGCAATTTAGCTTATGAATTATCTGCTAGGAACTTTAATCCACTAGTTGCTTTAGCAGCCAAAACTGTCATTGCCCAAGTTGATAATCTACTAGAGGTCGGTCAGTTACCCCCAGATGAAGTCATCACGCCAGCCGCATTAATTGATTACATTGTTTGTTCAGAATAAGGAGAACGCCATGAATGCAAAAGAATTAATCGCTCGCCGAATTGCGATGGAATTACATGATGGAGATATTGTTAATCTCGGTATTGGTTTACCAACACAGGTTGTTAATTATTTACCTGATAATGTCAATATTACACTTCAATCAGAAAATGGCTTTCTTGGTTTAACTGCATTTGACCCAGAAAATGCTAATTCAAACTTAGTAAATGCTGGTGGTCAGCCTTGTGGAATTAAAAAAGGCGGCGCTACTTTTGATAGTGCTTTTTCTTTCGCTTTAATTCGTGGCGGTCATGTTGATGCCTGTGTGCTAGGTGGACTTGAAGTTGATCAAGAAGCAAATCTCGCTAACTGGATGGTGCCTGGCAAAATGGTACCAGGAATGGGCGGAGCAATGGACTTAGTGACTGGTGCAAAAAAAGTGATTATTGGCATGGAACATTGTGCCAAGTCAGGTTCCTCAAAAATTCTAAAGAAATGTACATTACCGCTCACAGCAAGTAAAAAAGTTGCCATGGTGGTTACCGAATTGGCAGTATTTAACTTCATTGAAGGCAGATTAGTTCTAAAAGAACATGCTCCTCATGTGGATTTAGAAACAATTAAAGCCAAAACAGAAGCCGATTTCATTGTTGCCGATGATTTCAAAGAAATGCAAATCAGCCAGAAAGGACTTTAATTATGATTAGTCGCGTTTCTCGTTTTATGACGACATTCGTCAGTAAATACCTGCCAGACCCACTTATTTTTGCCGTGTTACGCACCTTTGTCACATTCATTTGTGCTTGGGGATTAACCGATAGTACACCTGTTGATTTAGTTAATATGTGGGGTAATGGCTTTTGGAATTTACTTGGTTTTGGTATGTAAATGGCATTAATTGTCGTAACTGGTAATGCTCTTGCAACCTCACCACAAATTCGTAAGTTTCTTTCTACAATCGCTTCAATAGCAAAAACACCAGCACAAGGTGTTGTCTTAGTTACGTTTATGGGTTCAATTGCCTGTATCATTAACTGGGGCTTCGGTTTGGTCGTTGGTGCGATGTTTGCAAAAGAAGTCGCGCGGAGAATAAAAGGCAGTGACTACGCCTTACTGATTGCCTGCGCCTATATTGCATTTATGACATGGGGTGGAGGTTTTTCAGGCTCAATGCCACTTTTAGCCGCAACACCAGGCAACCCAGTTGCTCATTTAATGGTGAGCGAAAGCAACCCACAAGGTATTATTCCTGCAGTTAGTACGCTTTTCTCTGGGTACAATATTTTTATCACGTTAAGTTTAGTCATTTGCTTGCCTTTCATTACCTATATGATGATGCCCAAAAATGGCGAAGCAAAAAGTATTGATCCAAAACTTATTGCGCCCGATCCAACATTTGATAAAAAATTGGATAAAGATGCAACACTTGCTGAAAAAATGGAAGAAAGCCGCTTCTTAGCCTATACAATCGGGGCATTAGGATATAGTTACCTCGGTATGTATTTCTACAAAAACGGATTCAATCTCACAATTAATAATGTAAACCTTATTTTCTTAATCACAGGAATTGTGCTTCATGGCTCGCCAATGGCCTATATGCGAGCAATTATTAATGCCACAAGAAGCACAGCAGGGATCTTAGTGCAATTCCCATTCTATGCGGGTGTGCAACTAATGATGGAGCATTCAGGCTTAGGTGGTTTAATCACAGAATTCTTTATCAATGTTGCTAACAAAGATTCTTTCCCATTATTAACCTTCTTTAGTTCTGCCTTTATTAACTTTGCAGTGCCTTCTGGTGGCGGTCACTGGGTCATCCAAGGACCATTTGTTATCCCTGCTGCTCAAGCATTAGGTACAGATCTGGGTAAGTCTACAATGGCAATTGCCTATGGTGAGCAATGGATGAACATGGCTCAGCCATTTTGGGCATTACCAGCACTGGGTATCGCAGGGCTTGGCGTGAGAGATATTATGGGCTTCTGTATGACCGCACTTATCTTCACCGCACCAATTTTTATTATTGGTTTATATTTCTTATAGAAAAGGAGTTAAAAATGGAAAATGTTGTTATTGTTAGTGCAGTTAGAACACCGATCGGCAGCTTTAATGGTGCATTATCTTCCGTAAGTGCGGTTGATTTAGGCGCAATTGTGATACAAGAAGCCATCAAACGTGCCAACATTGAAAGTGCATTAGTTAATGAAGTCATCATGGGGAACGTATTACAAGCAGGACTAGGGCAAAATCCAGCCCGTCAAGCAGCATTAAAAGCAGGAATAGAGAAAGAAATCCCTTCTTTAACAATCAATAAAGTATGTGGATCTGGTCTAAAAAGTGTCGCATTAGGTGCACAGTCTATTATCAGTGGTGATGCTGATATTGTTGTTGTGGGTGGCATGGAAAATATGAGCCAAGCACCTTATCTTTTAGATAGCAAAGTACGACAAGGCGTCAAAATGGGTAATCTCACATTAAGGGACACAATGATTGAAGACGGACTAACTTGTGCTAGCAATCACTATCATATGGGGATTACTGCCGAAAATATTGCAGAACAATATGGTATTAGCCGCCAAGCACAAGATGAACTCGCATTACGTTCACAAACCTTAGCATCTCAAGCCGTGCAATTAGGTGTATTTGATAAGGAAATTATCCCTGTTATGGTAAAAACTCGCAAAGGTGACATTATTGTTTCACGAGACGAGTATCCTAAAGCAGATACTACAGCTGAAGGTTTAGCTAAATTAAAACCTGCTTTCAAAAAAGAGGGTACTGTCACCGCAGGTAACGCTTCTGGCATTAATGATGGTGCTGCAGCACTTATTTTAGTTAGCGAAAGCAAAGCTCATGCACTTGGATTAAAAGCCATTGCAAAAATTAGAAGCTATGCCAGCGGTGGGGTAGATCCATCTGTTATGGGATTAGGTCCAGTTCCAGCAACGCAAAAAGCATTGAAAAAAGCAGGAATAAATCTTGATGATATCGATCTGATAGAAGCAAATGAAGCCTTTGCCTCACAGTTCTTAGGTGTTGGCAAAGATCTCAATTTGGATATGAATAAAACCAATATTCATGGTGGAGCTATCGCACTTGGGCATCCAATCGGCGCGAGTGGTGCAAGGATTTTAGTAACGTTATTGCACAATCTTATCGAAAAAGATAAAAAACTTGGACTTGCTACACTTTGTATTGGCGGTGGTCAAGGTATTTCTATGATTGTAGAACGCTTATAACTATTTACTTCCTAAACTACAACAGCGAAATATTTCACTTCTAACTAAAAAAGCGAATTTCTTTTAAGAAATTCGCTTTTCTTTTGATATCCAATTATTCTTTCCTCTCCATCATCGCAATGTGCCTTGTTGCGGCAATCCACGCCCCAACATAGCCCATAATTAAACAGCACACTAATAAGAATACAAATTCGCCAACGCCTAATCCATTCAAACTGAATTGGACGGCAAAAATATCCGTTACATATTTCACCGCAGAAGTAAAATAGCTGATAATAAAGCTACTAAAAATTGCTGCAACTAACCCACCTAACAGGGCATAAATCATCCCAGTATAAAGATAAGGACGAAGGATAAACTGATCTGTTGCACCAAGCAATTTCATCACATCAATACTTGAGCGGCTACTGTACACATCAGAGCGAATACTGTTACCAATAACTAAAAATACCGCTATCGTCATTAATACAGTGCAGAAAATTGCCACATGGGCGATTAACCATGAAAGTGCGGTTAATTTTTCCATCCAATCGTTATCTAAGCGAACTTCTTGCACGCCTTTAATTTTATTTAAATTGGTACGTAATTCGTCACGTTTTTCTGAAACATTAAATTCGCTCGTCGGTTTTACAATAACGACCGCAGGCAATGGATTATCATCTAAAATTTCTAATTCTTCGCCAAAGCCAGACCAGCTTTTAAATTCCTTTAAACTTTCTTGACGAGAAACATAATTCAGCGATTCTACGCCTTTTTGCTGGCGGATTTTTTCTACCACTAAATTCGCGTTTTCCTCACTTAAATTTTTATGAAGATAAATAGTCAATTCACTTTCAGGATAAAATTGAGTGGTGGCTAAATGCAAATTTTTCCACATTAAATAGCTCACAGTTGGGATCGTAAGCGAAACGGCAATCACTAAAATCGTGAGCAGCGTGCCAAATTTACGTTGCCATAAATCCGCCCATACTGCACGCAAAGTATAGGCTGTTTGAACAAAAACAGATGCATCCGTTGATCGGCTCATGATTATTCCTTAATAACGTAAATAACCTTGTTCAAGCACAAGACAAGGTTTTGGTTTTTGTTGAATTAAATTAATGTCGTGAGTAGCAATTAACACAGTCATTCCTAGACGATTAAATTCTTCAAACAAATTAAAAATCCCCACGGAAAGTTCATCGTCTAAATTACCCGTTGGTTCATCTGCCAATAAGAGTTGAGGTTTATGCACAATCGCACGCGCAATATCAACGCGTTGCTGTTCTCCGCCAGAAATTTGCGGAGGCAAATAGTGGGCTTTATTACGCAATCCTACACGATCTAAAGATGCCATTGCTCGAGTATTTGCATCTTTTGGATGCATACCTGCAATAATCAACGGCAATGCCACATTTTCCACTACAGTACGATCTGTTAATAAACGATAATCTTGATGAACCATACCAATTTGGCGACGCAGAAATGGAATTTCATATTTTGACAAGCGAGTAATATCATGCCCGTTAAACCAAATTTGACCCGCGTTGGCTTTTTCCATCCCCATAATAAGCTTGAGTAATGTACTTTTCCCTGCGCCTGAATGCCCAACTAAGTAAGTCATACTTCCCACTGGAAGATGAAAATTCAAGCCTTGTAAGGCGGGCTGTGTTGCACCATGATAGGCTTTAGAAACATTTGAGAACTTAATCACAATTTTTCCTTATTCTTTTTATTCTTCATGAATGAATAATGCCTCAATAAATTCTTTCGCATTAAACTCACGTAAATCTTCAATTTTCTCGCCTACACCGATATAGCGAATAGGCAACTTAAACTGATCGGCTATGGCAAAAATCACGCCACCTTTTGCCGTGCCATCTAATTTAGTTAGAGAGATTCCTGTTAAACCCACAGCCTCATTAAATAACTTCGCTTGGCTAATGGCATTTTGTCCCGTACCAGCATCCAGCGTAAGCATAATTTCATGTGGCGCAGTTTCATCATATTTTTTCATAACACGAACAATTTTTTTCAGTTCGTCCATTAAGTTATTTTTATTTTGTAAACGACCCGCCGTATCCGCAATAAGAATATCAATATTGCGTGCAGCCGCTGATTGCATCGCATCAAAAATCACAGACGCAGAATCAGAGCCCGTGCTTTGCGCAACAACTGGAATATGATTGCGTTCTCCCCAAACTTGAAGCTGCTCAACAGCCGCTGCGCGGAAAGTATCACCTGCTGCGAGCATCACCGATTTTCCTTCAGCCTGAAATTTACGTGCGAGCTTACCAATTGTCGTTGTTTTACCCACGCCATTTACGCCCACCATTAAAATCACATAAGGTTTTTTCGTGCTATCAATCTCTAAAGGTTGTGCTACTGGCTCAAGAATATCCGCCATTTCTACTTTTAATTGTTGATATAAAAGCTCAGCATCTTGTAATTCTTTGCGACTTGCGTGTTCAGTCAAATTTTTGATGATTTTACTTGTTGTCGGCACGCCAATATCCGCAATCAACAGTTGTTCTTCTAATTCTTCAAACAACTCATCATCAATTTTCTTTCCTAAGAAAAAACTACGAAAACCTGCACCAATATTTTGTTTAGTTTTCAGTAATCCCTTAACCAAACGACTAAAAAAGCCCCCTTCACTTGGCTTTTCGCGAGTTTCAATTTCAGCAACAGGCTGAAGCTCATCTTCTAACTTTTTCGCTTCGATGATTTCTTCAATCGGCTCAAGTGCGGTTGAAATTTCCTGTATTTTTTCTTCTTCGACTAAATCATTAGCTTCAAATTTTTCAATAGACGGCTCGATATCTGTAATCTTTTCTTCTTCAATTATTGGCTCAATTTTAGGTTCATCTTGCTTTTTATTACGTCCAAATAACGATGCCCAAAATCCGCCTTTTTTATTTTCTTCAGCCATAAAATGCTCTCTTAACTGTAATCCGATAAAAATGTCGTTCATTCTAGCAAAAAATCGTCTAAACTAAGAACAATTTTCAATAAAAATCGAATCTTTATGAAAAAAATACAAACGCCAAATGCAAAGGGCGAGGTTCGCATTATTGCAGGGCTATGGCGAGGGCGAAAACTTCCTGTATTAAATTCTGAAGGCTTACGCCCAACTGGCGATAGAGTGAAAGAAACGCTTTTTAATTGGTTAATGCCTTATATCCACCAATCTGAATGTTTAGATGGCTTTGCGGGGAGTGGTTCGTTAGGTTTTGAAGCACTTTCTCGCCAAGCAAAAAAGGTGACTTTTTTAGAATTAGATAAAACCGTTGCCAATCAATTAAAAAAGAATTTACAAACGCTCAAATGCTCATCAGAACAGGCTGAAGTGATTAATCAAAGTAGTTTGGATTTTCTAAAACAGCCACAAAATCAACCGCACTTTGATGTCGTGTTTTTGGATCCACCCTTTCATTTTAATTTGGCAGAACAAGCAATTAACTTGCTTTGTGAAAATAATTGGCTAAAACCCAATGCGTTAATTTACGTAGAAACAGAGAAAGACAAACCACTCACCACGCCTGAAAACTGGACGTTATTGAAAGAAAAAACCACAGGAATGGTGAGTTATCGTTTATATCAGAATTAGAGAAAAATTATGTTAGATATTGTTTTATATGAACCAGAAATCCCACAAAATACGGGGAACATTATTCGCCTTTGTGCCAATACAGGATTTCGCTTGCACTTAATTGAACCCCTAGGTTTCACTTGGGATGATAAACGCTTACGCCGCTCAGGTTTGGATTATCACGAATTTGCGGAAATCAAACGCCACAAAACCTTTGAAGCCTTTTTAGAAAGCGAAAAACCCAAACGCCTTTTTGCACTTACAACAAAAGGCAGTCCAGCTCATAGCCAAGTGAAATTTGAACTTGGGGATTATTTAATGTTTGGCCCAGAAACTCGTGGCATTCCGATGTCAATTTTAAATGAAATGCCGATGGAACAAAAAATCCGCATTCCAATGACAGCCAATAGCCGCAGTATGAACTTGTCTAATTCGGTTGCAGTAACGGTTTATGAAGCGTGGCGACAATTAGGCTATAAAGGTGCGGTAAATTTACCAGAAGTAAAATAAACAAAAAAGTGCGGTTAAAATTTAATAAGATTTTTAACCGCACTTTTGTTATTTAAATGGAACTTGTTTTCCAAACATTTTTCTTTTTACTCGTCCAAATTCGTTTTTAATTTTTTCTAAAATAGAGAACTTGCGTTGATTTCCGTGTACTCTAGCTCGTCCTTCTTTTAAACTACTTTCAAAAGGATTCTCTGGATGCAACACAAAATCTTGAACGCAAATACCGGGGGGGAAAGTTGTACTATTTTATAATCTTTAAAATGTAAAAAATCCTCAAAAACAAGGGAATCAACTGCTACATCAAGTGGTTTATTTTTTACTAATTCAAGTAAATATTTAGCCCCTTTCGCTGTAACAGTATATCCCGCACATCCTGATTGTTTCACTGTCATAGGATAAATATTTCTATCGCATTTTACAGATTGTGGCTGTTTAAAGAACATTTTGCCATTTGCTTCTAATTTTAAGACATGAATATCATCAGAAATATAATCAATTTCTAATAATTCTTTAGCATTTTCTCCGAGATGAATATCATCTTCAAAGATATTGATATAGTTTAAATTATTTTCTAATGCTACATCCCATAAAACAATATGGCTTAATGCACAACCAATTTCTTCATCCGATAACTTGGCTTTAGGAGAACGATCTAATGTAATATTAAATTTTTTAGCAGTTTCTTCAATAATTTCGGGCGTGATAGCATCAAAAAATGCGAAAGGAATATTCTGCTTACCGAATTCTTCTGTAATATGTTTTCGGCGTTTTTGTTCAGTCGTTAAACTAATAACATAATTGTGCTGTGCTGTACTGTGCATAAAAGTTACCAAAATAAATAAAAAGATGGAACGATATAGTATAACAAGTGCAGTGAAAAATCATAGAAATTTTAACCGCACTTTTCTCTCTAAAATTAAATATTATGTGCTAAACGATATTCAACCAAATCTTCAATGGTAAGCACAGAATAACCAAATTTCTTTGCAAATTCTACAATTTCGGGGGTGCGCCCCATTGTGCCGTCGTCATTCGTGATTTCACAAATAACGCTTGCTTCTTTAAATCCTGCCAGACGCGCTAAATCAACGGAAGCTTCTGTGTGTCCGCGACGAGTAAGTACGCCACCATTTGCGGCTCGAAGTGGGAAGACATGACCGGGACGATGTAAATCTGTTGGAACTGCATTATCCGCAATCGCGGTTTTAATGGTTGTGACTCGGTCTGCGGCAGATACGCCTGTAGAAACACCTTTCGCGGCTTCAATCGTCACAGTAAAAGCCGTTTTGTTTACGCTATTATTGTGTTCTACCATTGGCGGTAAATCGAGTTGTTGGCAACGTTCATCAGTAATGCATAAACAAACAATGCCACTGCCATAACGAATTAATTTTGCCATTTGTTCTGGCGTGATTGTTTCTGCTGGGAAAATTAAATCGCCTTCATTTTCACGATCTTCATCATCTAAAACTAATACGCCAGTTCCATTTTTAAAGGCATTAATTGCATTAAGTACGCGTTCTTCAGCGGTGTTGCCGAATGGAGATAAAATTGACTGATTCATAGTAATTTCCTAATTTGAGATTTCAATTAAATACCAGAATCAGGGCTGAGAAATGCAAATAAAATGAACGATTTGGGAACCCAACTCGTTTTATTCTCTTTCATCCAGACTTTACTGTCGGCTTTGGAATTTCACCAAATCTGCTGACTTTAAAAGTGAAAATTAGGACAATTTAGCTGGAAAAATTTGCCAAAAATTGACCGCACTTTTAAACGCTCGTGGGCTTTACCACCGGTAGGGAATTTCACCCTGCCCTGAGAATGCGAGCTAAGTATAACGCAAAATACCTAGGCACTAAATCAGAACGTGAAAAATATTTTCATTTAGCCTACAATAAACACACTCAATTCTTACGCTATCAAGAGCAGATTATGTCAAAAACAAAAGAGAAAAAAGTCGGTGTCATTTTCGGGAAATTTTATCCTGTACACACAGGTCATATAAATATGATTTATGAAGCGTTCAGTAAAGTCGATGAACTACACGTTATCGTGTGTAGTGACACGGTGCGCGATTTGAAATTATTTTACGATAGTAAAATGAAACGCATGCCAACCGTGCAAGATCGTTTGCGTTGGATGCAGCAAATTTTCAAATATCAAAAAAATCAGATTTTTATTCATCATTTGATTGAAGACGGTATTCCAAGTTATCCAAACGGCTGGCAATCTTGGAGTGAAGCAGTTAAAACCCTATTTCATGAAAAACATTTTGAACCTTCAATCGTATTTAGTAGCGAACCTCAAGATAAAGCGCCTTACGAGAAATACTTAGGTTTAGAAGTTTCGTTAGTCGATCCTGACCGCACTTTCTTTAATGTGTCCGCCACAAAAATTCGCACCACTCCATTCCAATATTGGAAGTTTATTCCGAAAGAAGCTCGTCCTTTCTTTGCCAAAACGGTGGCGATTTTAGGGGGAGAAAGCAGTGGTAAAAGCGTGCTTGTGAATAAGTTAGCCGCCGTATTTAATACCACTTCTGCGTGGGAATACGGGCGTGAATTTGTATTTGAAAAGCTCGGTGGCGACGAGCAAGCGATGCAATATTCTGACTATCCGCAAATGGCGCTTGGTCATCAACGATACATTGATTATGCCGTGCGCCATTCTCATAAAATTGCATTTATTGATACGGATTTCATTACCACGCAAGCGTTCTGCATTCAATATGAAGGAAAAGCTCATCCATTTTTAGACTCAATGATTAAAGAATATCCCTTCGATGTCACTATTTTACTTAAAAATAATACTGAATGGGTGGATGATGGCTTGCGCAGCTTAGGCTCACAAAAACAACGCCAACAATTTCAACAACTACTCAAAAAACTGTTAGATAAATATAAAGTTCCTTATATAGAGATTGAATCTCCAAGTTATCTTGATCGCTATAACCAAGTTAAAGCAGTCATTGAGAAAGTGTTAAATGAAGAGGAAATCAGTGAATTACAAAACACAACCTTTCCTATAAAAGGGACATCTCAATGATTTTATTTGCTGGTGATCCGCACGGAAGCTATGATCACATTTACCCTTTTATAAAAGAACAGGAAAATGTCGCACTGATAATTTTAGGCGATTTACAGCTCACGACAGCAGATGAGTTGGATAAACTTGCGCAACATTGTGATATTTGGTTTATTCATGGAAATCATGATAGCAAAACCATTAGTGCTTTTAATGCAATTTGGGGTTCTAAGTGGCAATCACGCAATTTACACAATCGCGTAGTTGATATTCAAGGAACTCGCATTGCGGGATTAGGCGGTGTATTCCGTGGGCAAATTTGGATGCCACCAAATCGCCCCATGTTTTTTGATCCTATTCATTATTGCCAATATAGCCCACAGGAGAAGATTTGGCGAGGCGGTGTGCCTTTGCGTCATCGCACGTCAATTTTTCCATCAGATATTGAAATCTTAGAAAACCAACAAGCAGATGTGTTGATTTGTCACGAAGCCCCTAAACCACATCCGATGGGTTTCCAAGTAATTAATGATTTGGCAATGAAGATGGGGGTTAAGCTAGTATTCCACGGACATCATCACGAAAACTTTACTTATCGAACAAAGTATCCCTACAAAATCACGAATGTAGGTTTCCGCAGTCTTGCTGATGCAGAGGGAAATTATTTGCTACAAACCATCGACGATCGTGAAAAATAAATCTATTCCAAAATAAAAGCCGATTCATTTTTCTTCTTTAAGTTAAACGCAAGCGACTTAGGTCGCTTGTAACATCAAAAATAAGAAGGCTCTCGCTCATTGATACGCCATTGATACGCCATTTTGAATTTTGATGCCTAGTTATAGTTACAAGACTAGAGAAGATTATATATTTTATATATAAGAAAGCAAAAAGCCGCTAAATCTCTTTAGCGGCCTTTCTAAATTTGGCTCCTCCTGCGGGACTCGAACCTGCGACATATGGATTAACAGTCCACCGTTCTACCGACTGAACTAAGGAGGAAATGGTGCCTCGAGGCGGAATCGAACCACCGACACGGGGATTTTCAATCCCCTGCTCTACCGACTGAGCTATCGAGGCGTTATCGTTATTGGCTACTGCCTGAAAACGGGGCGTATTAAACTATTTTTTCGGTTTTCGGTCAATAACTAAATTCAAAAAAAATGGAAAAAACATTTCGTTTGAATAGTTAATCATCAATATGTTTATTAAAACAACGAAATAATAAAAACTATTTTAAAATTTACCGCACTTTTTTAATAAAAAATGCTCAATGGTGTTAGCCAGCGAGCATTTTTGATTATCTGAAAAAATTCAATTATCGTCTAACACGGAATTTTTTCTGTGCCTTATCAACTTTCAACAAATAATTGCGTGCTTGTGATGATGGGTGAACTGTCGTTAGAATGCGATAAACTTGTTCTGGATACATTTGATTGATTTTGTAAATCGCCGTATCCTTATCATTATCAAAAACACGTAACACTGCGCCTGCACCACTATTATATGCAGAAATCATGGCGAAACGTTTTGAGGTTGGATTCGTAATTCCATCTAAATATTGATTTTGCAAAATCCATAAATAAGACACACCAGCATCAATATTATTCGCAGGATCATATAAATAACGCGTTGATGGCTGTCCACCTTTGCCTTTCATTGCAAATACATCTCGACCTGCTGTATGAGGCACAACTTGCATTAATCCAATAGCATTTGCGTAGCTAATCGCATATGGGTTAAAACTTGATTCTGTTTGCATAATGCCCAAAATCAAACTTTCATCAATGCCATAACGTTGTGCAGCTTTACGAATTAATGGTAAATATTTTCGTGCACGCACTTCTACGTGGTTTGCAATCATAGGAACAGAAACAAATTGCACGGTATGCCCATTCTGTAACCGACGTGTTTGCAATTTATTTTGAATCAAATAAGTGGCGAAATTACTTGCGATAACTTGATTAGCAATTTGTTGCCCTTGATGATCTACAACCTGCCCCAAAAGAAATGGACGAGAGCTAATCGGCACATCACCAGATGCAAATAAATCAATACCTTTTGCATCCGCTCCCATTAACAAGGTATGAACAATAGCATTATGTAATCGATTTAAATCTTGCTGGGTTTCAATAACGATATTACCTTCATCAAAACTCACATGGCTACGCGTATAAAAAGAATCTGTATATTTCACATAATCTTTACGGCTTGCCACTAACAATTCATTGACGCCCCAAATGCGGTCAATATTATGCGAGAATTGCCCTGTGAGAATATCTAACCCTTGCGTGTCTTTAGCAAAGGCTTCATCATAGTTAATACCTTGATTCGATGAATTACTACAAGCATACAAAAAAGGCAATAATGCCAATAATAAATATTTTTTCATTGTAGGATAGATAACTAATTTGATGGTGGAACATAACCTTCAATATGAACATCTTTACCTTCAAACAAAAAATTAACCATTTCTTGTTCTAATAATTTACGGTGCTCTGCATTCATCATATTAAGTTTTTTTTCATTCACAAGCATCGTTTGTTTCTTAATCCATTCGCCCCAAGCCTGTTTACTTACTGAATCAAAAATACGCTTCCCCAACTCTCCTGGATAAAGTTGAAAATCTAAGCCTTCCGCTTCTTTTTTGAGATATTCACAAAATACTGTTCTTGCCATAATGATTCCTTACAAATTGTATTAAAAGATTTTTCACAGGCTGAGCCAGCCCGATCGGTTCAGGATTTTGTGGATCATACCAATATTTGACCGCACTTGATAGGTTTGATTGGTATTCTTTTGTGCTTTCCATCACTTTTCGCCAGTCTAAATTAGCCTGCTCTACGCATAAAGTGCTCTCCATTTCAGCATAAATTGGATGAATATCTAAATGAAAATGGCTAAATGTATGTCGAAAACTCGGCCATTCTTGATAATGCGTGACTTTTTCTTGGGCTAAAAAATGAAGCAACGAGGATTTATCTTCAAATTGTGGAAAACAAAATAATCCGCCCCATAATCCTGAGTTTTCTCGCTGTTCCAAACATACTTTGCCATTTTTCGACAAAATTAAAAAATAGGTAGTTTTTTCTGGCATCGCTTTTTTAGGTTTTTTAGCTGGAAATTTTTCCCAGTTTGCATTTTTATAAGCCAAACAATCTATATTTAACGGACAAAGATCGCATTTGGGCTTAGTTCGCGTGCAAACCATTGCACCAATGTCCATCATTGCTTGATTAAAATCTGCCACACGCATCGTAGGTGTAACTTGCTCCGTTAATGCCCACAAGCGATTTTCTACTTTTTTCTCGCCACTCCATCCCTCAATAGCAAAATAACGCGCCAACACACGTTTAACATTACCATCTAAAATTGGATAAGGCTGATTTAAAACAGAAGATAAAATGGCACCAGCAGTTGAACGTCCCACTCCAGATAACGCCCAAACTTGCTCAAAATTTGTTGGGAAATTTCCATTAAATTCATCCCGCACTTTTTGAGCGGCTTTATGTAAATTACGCGCTCGTGCATAATAGCCTAAACCCGTCCATAAATGTAACACTTCATCTTGTGAAACATTGGCAAGTGCGGTGATATTTGGAAATGTTTTGATAAACCGCTCAAAATAAGGAATTACCGTCGCAACTTGCGTTTGTTGCAACATCACTTCAGAAAGCCATACACCATAAAGCGTTTTATTTTGCTGCCAAGGTAAATGCTTGCGTCCAAACTTGTCGTACCAAGCTAAAACAGATTTGGCAAATGGCGCATTGATGGAAGATTTTGCTAACATAAAAAGAAAAGTGCGGTTAAAAATGCTGATGATTTTACACGAAAATAGAGCTTGTTTATCTGCATTTTTTCAGTATAATTCGCAACCTATTTGGTGCCAATTATGGCGTATTATTCACTCACGCGGTGTGGGGAGAAAGTTCCTATAGCGGCGTGGCTTCATTTTGAGGTTTTTCTATGAAACAAGGTATTCATCCAGAATATAAAGAAATTACTGCGACTTGTTCTTGCGGTAATGTGATCAAAACACGTTCAACTTTAGGCAAAGACATCAATCTTGATGTGTGTGGTAACTGCCACCCATTCTATACTGGTAAACAACGTGTTGTTGATACTGGTGGTCGTGTTGAGCGTTTCAACAGCCGTTTCAAAATTCCAAGCACAAAATAATTTGGACTTGTTTAAAAACCCCGCCAATTTGCGGGGGTTTGTTTTATAAAGCTAGCACTACAATACGTTGAACTTAATTAAAGATAATAATGTTCTACGTAATTTAATTTATCATCAAGTTTTAAAACTAAAGGCTGACCTGTTGGAATTTCAAAATCCATAATTTCAGCATCAGAAATACCAATAATATGTTTTGCCAACGCACGGAGTGAGTTACCGTGAGCAACCACTAAAACACGTTTGCCAGAAAGCATTGCCGGCGCAATTTGATCTTCCCAGAATGGAAGTGCGCGTTCTAATGTTAATTTTAAATTTTCTGCGTTTGGCACTACGTCAGATGGAATATTTGCGTAACGACGGTCATTGTGTGCAGAATTTGGATCTTGCGGATCTAAATCTGGTGGAGAAATATCATAAGAACGACGCCAAATATGAACTTTTTCGTCACCGTATTGCTCCGCAGTAGCTTTTTTATCTAAACCTTGCAAAGCACCGTAGTGACGCTCATTTAAACGCCAGTTTTTCACTTGCGGAATCCATAATTGGTGGGATTCTTCTAATACAATATTACAAGTTTTGATTGCTCGAGTTAAAACAGAGGTAAATGCGATGTCGAATTCATAACCTTTTTCTAACAGTTTTTTACCCGCAGCTTTTGCTTCTTCCACACCGCGTTCAGTTAAATTCACATCACGCCAACCCGTGAATAAATTTTTTGCATTCCATTCACTAAAACCGTGACGGATAAATACTAATTCCATAAGAATCTCCTAATGTTTTCAAATAAAAAGAATGCACATTTTATAGCAAAAAATCCTTAGCTTTAAAAGTTAAAAGGAATGATTTCCTGATCTTTAGCAAAAAATAACCATCAAACTTTTTCGACTTTTCACAAATATGATAAGATTTGCGAGTTTTACGGATTTAGGATGAATTATGTTGCGTTTAGGCGTTAATCAAAAAACATCATTATTATTAACCGCACTTTTAAGCTGCGGTTTATTAATATTTTCGCCTGTCAGCCAATCTTCCGATCTCAATCAAATTCAAAAACAAATTAAGCAACAAGAATCTAAAATTGAGAAGCAAAAACGTGAGCAAGCTAAGTTGCAAGCGAATTTAAAAAAACACGAGAGTAAAATTAACACTGTTAAGGGAGAACTGCTTGAAACCCAAATAAGTTTAAAGGAAATTCGTAAGCAAATTGCCGATGCAGATAAGCAGCTCAAACAATTAGAAAAACAGGAACGTGAGCAAAAAACACGATTAGCTAAACAAATGGATATAATTTACCGTTCAGGCATTAATCCATCGCTGATTGAACGAATGTTTGCCCAAGATCCAACAAAAGCAGAGCGAATGAAAGTTTATTATCAGCATTTAAATCAAGTTCGGATTGAAATGATTGATAATTTAAAAGCAACGCAAGCACAAATTGCAGTACAAAAAAAGGCGATTCTCTCTCAACAAAAGAATCACCGAAATCAACTTTCCACACAAAAAAAACAACAACAAGCATTGCAAAAAGCACAGCAAGAGCATCAATCTACGCTGAATGAACTCAATAAAAATTTAGCCCTAGATCAAGATAAATTGAATGCACTAAAAGCAAACGAACAAGCACTTCGTCAAGAAATACAACGAGCTGAACAAGCAGCGCGCGAACAAGAAAAACGTGAAAGAGAGGCACTTGCTCAACGCCAAAAAGCTGAAGAAAAACGAACATCAAAACCTTATCAACCAACTGTGCAAGAACGCCAATTACTTAATAGTACAAACGGTTTAGGGGCGGCAAAAAAACAATATTCCTCACCAGTTTCTGGTTCAATTTTGCATACTTTTGGTTCTATCCAAGCAGGCGAAGTACGTTGGAAAGGTATGGTAATTGGCGCATCAGCAGGCACGCCTGTTAAAGCAATTGCTGCTGGACGCGTCATTTTAGCGGGATATTTAAATGGTTATGGTTATATGGTTATTGTTAAACACGGCGAAACTGATTTAAGTTTATATGGCTTCAATCAAGCTGTATCAGTGAAAGTTGGTCAGCTTGTTTCAGCAGGGCAGGTTATTGCTCAAGTAGGAAATACAGGGGAAATATCACGTTCTGCGCTTTATTTTGGTATTAGCCGTAAAGGAACGCCAGTAAATCCTGCAGGGTGGGTTCGTTGATGAATATTCTGATAAAAAGTGCGGTAAAAAATTTCATTGTTTTTTCTACCGCACTTTATGCCTCTTTTTCTTTTGCTCAAAGTAAACTTGCTATTGTGATTGATGATGTAGGCTATCATCTCAAAGAAGATGCGGCAATTTTTGCGATGCCACGTGAAATTTCCGTAGCAATTATTCCTGCTGCGCCCTATGCTCGAGCACGTAATCAAGAAGCAAAATCTCAAGGTAGAGATATTTTAATCCATATGCCGATGCAACCAGTAAGTGCAGTGAAAATAGAAGACGGTGGGCTGCATTTAGGAATGTCTGCAGCACAAGTAAATGATCGCGTTAATACGGCTAAAAATATTGTGCGTGATGCCATCGGTATGAACAATCATATGGGGAGTGCAGCAACGGCAGATCCCCAATTAATGACTTATTTAATGACCGCACTTCAAGAAAAACATTTATTCTTTTTAGATAGTCGAACAATAGGAAAATCTGTAGCTGGGAAAATAGCAAAAGAACAAGGCGTGCGTTCATTAGATCGCCATATATTTTTAGATGATAGTAACGAATTCGCAGACGTTCAACGTCAATTTAAAGCAGCAATTCACTATGCTAGAAAACACGGCTCCGCCATTGCAATAGGTCATCCTCGCCAAAATACGATTGCAGTTTTACAAGCAGGACTTCGTAATTTACCCGAAGATATTCAATTAGTCGGAATGGGAAATTTATGGCGAAATGAAAAAGTTATTCCGCCCAAGCCATTTATTTTATTATTCAGCGAAGTGCCTGCGCCAACTTCTATAGAACCTTTTGAGCCTGTAGGATTATTGCGTGGAATTCCAAAATAAAACAGTTGCTAATATTTAAAAATAAACATTAACAACTGCTTTGTCTACTATATCAATTTATCAATGGAATAAGTTATAAATACGTCTTTTAATATTAGTTTTTAGATTAAACAACTCTCTCATAATCACTATTTTTAATGATCTCCGTTTCTTTTGTTTCTCATAAATAGTTGATTCTATCTCGCCATCATCTTCTAAGCAAAATGGTACTATTGCATAAGGTGGCACTTTATTCTCAAAAAAACGATCCATTGTCACATCCACGGTTAAATACCACTCCTTGCTTTGTGTTAAAAATTTCCTTGCTGCTTGGGGAGTTAAATAATAACCTGTAGTACCAGCAAATCCTTTACTAAATTGATATATCGAAAGATTACCGAAATTAGAGATCAATTTTCTTTTATTTTTCAAACGATCAGGTTGTAACCAGAAAAATTCAAACGTATTTTTATCGCTATTAATAAAATCAAGTACTTCTAAGAAATTATTTTTAAATTTAGCATCATCTTCTAATACAATAATAGGGTAATCTAATTCTACACATTTCTCCCACATAGAATAATGGCTCGCATAACAGCCTAATTGACCCAAGGTTAAAGGATACCCCTTTGCATTCAACCGCTTATTTTCATTGTAACGTTGAAACAATGGGTGATTCGGATTTGATTTGCCATAAATAGCATCAAAAAAGTGAATTTCTTGTATTAAATTATTCGAAAATAACTGTTCAAACTGTGCTTGCATATAAGCTTTTCGATCTGTAGATTTTTCTAGATTAATAATGAAGATAGGTGTAATAAACATAATCTCTCCATAGTTATTTAAATGGAACGATAAATTTCTGCTTATTTTGTTTAGCAGTAATTCTTTTATGTTTAGTAAACAATCTTATTATTTTTTCTAATATTGTTCTCTTTTCTTTTACCTTATTTATTTCTTGAAGAATAATTTGTTTGCTTTGTGATGTACTATTTAAGTCACTCTTTGCTTGCTTGCCAAGACTATCTAAAATTTCATTTCTTATTATCAAGTTATTATTAATATGTGTTAATGTGATTAACATAATTCCACCTTCATAAAATATTTATTTATAAAAAGACAAATCGTAAACGATGTGATTTGTTTAGTTATGGTAGATAATTATACCCCTACCTATTCATTTTACAAATACGTAAATTCCGTTTTAAAAGTAACGCACACAGTGAAAATCTGTTAGATTTCCACCGCACTTTTTTAGCGTTCAACTCCATTTATTTCTCTAAAATACCATTCTTGCATTTCTGAATAATCTCATCCACGCGCCGTCTTCTGTCCAGTTTTCTGGGTGCCAAGAGTTACTCACAGCACGGAACACGCGTTCAGGGTGTGGCATCATAATAGCAACTCGCCCATCCAGATTTGTAATTGCAGTAATGCCCTCCACAGAGCCATTCGGATTGGCAGGATATAGTTCGGTAGGATTACAGTTATTGTCGATGTATTGTGCAGCAATGATGCCTTGTGCTTTTAAGCCTACAAGCTGTTCAGCTGATTTAAACTTAACTTGCCCTTCCCCGTGGGAAACCGCAATGGGCATATGTGAGCCAGCCATTCCTGCAAACCAAACTGAAGCCACTTCATTAATTTTCACTAAACTCACACGAGCTTCAAAGCGTTCAGATTTGTTGCGTACAAAATGCGGCCAGTTTTCTGTACCTGGGATAATTTCCGCCAAGTTAGAGATCATTTGACAGCCATTACATACACCTAAGGTCAGTGTGTTTGGATTGATAAAAAACTGGCTGAATTGCTCGTGTAATTTCGGGTTAAATAAGATGGATTTTGCCCAACCACCCCCTGCGCCAAGCACATCCCCGTAAGAGAAACCGCCACAAGCAACCATTGCATTGAATTCAGCTAAATTGCGACGGCCAGTCATTAAATCAGACATATGCACGTCAATTGCATTAAAGCCTGCACGATCAAATGCTGCTGCCATTTCATAATGGCTATTTACACCTTGTTCACGCAAAATTGCAATGGTTGGTTTTACACCTTTATTGATAAATGGTGCAGTAATATCTTCGTTCACATCGTAAGTCAAAAATGCGGATAAACCTTTGTCGTCAGGGTTTTTCTTAGCTTCAAACTCTTGCTCAGCACAATCTGGATTATCGCGTAAGCGTTGCATTTGGTAAGTTAATTCCGCCCAAATACTACGTAATTCAGTGCGTTTTTCGCTGAATAATTTATGGCTGCCGCGGCTGATCTCAAAGCGATCATCAGCAGTTACCGTACCTAATTGGTGGGTAATACCAAGCAAATTGTGAGCTTTCAACACCTCACGTACACTTTCTAATTGGCTATCGGCAACTTGGATAACCGCTCCCAGTTCTTCGTTAAATAATACCGCTAAATCGTTGTCGCCTAAAGCTGAAATATCAACTTCTACCCCACAATGCCCTGCAAACGCCATTTCTGCAAGAGTTGTGATTAAACCGCCGTCCGAACGGTCGTGATAAGCCAACAATTTATCTTCTGCCACTAAAGTTTGCATTGCATTGTAAAAATCTTTTAAGCGTTGAACCTTTACCACATCGGCAGGCTTGTCTCCTAACTGTTTGTACACTTGAGCAAGTGCAGTCGCACCTAATCGATTATGCCCTTCGCCTAAATCAATTAGCAATAAACTCGATAAACCTTTGTCGGTACGAAGTTGTGGCGTAAGCGTTTTACGTACATCTTCTACACGAGCAAAAGCGGAAATTACTAATGAAAGTGGGGCAGTCACTGATTTTTGTTCGCCATTATCGATCCAAGTGGTTTTCATCGACATTGAGTCTTTACCCACAGGAATAGTTAAACCTAACGCAGGACAAAGTTCTTCGCCCACAGCTTTTACTGCTTCATAAAGTCCCGCATCTTCGCCTGTGTGACCTGCTGCACTCATCCAGTTGGCAGAAAGTTTAATACGTTTCATCTCGCCAATGTGGGTGCCAGCAATGTTAGTAATCGCCTCCGCCACAGCTAAGCGTGCCGAAGCCGAGAAATTTAGCAAGGCAACTGGAGAGCGTTCGCCCATTGCCATTGCTTCGCCGTGGTAGCTATCCAGTGAAGCAGTAGTAACAGCCACATCAGACACGGGGATTTGCCAAGGACCCACCATTTGATCTCGTGCCACCATACCTGTTACAGAACGGTCGCCAATAGTAATTAAGAAAGTTTTTTCTGCAACAACGGGTAAACGTAATACACGATGGAATGCTTCTTTTAATTGAATACCTTCTGTTTTAAGTGATTGATTTTCCACTGTTTTTGATAAAACCTCACGCGTCATTTTCGGCGTTTTGCCTAATAACACATTCATTGGTAAATCAATCGGATTATTATCGAAATGACTATCGTGCAAGATTAAATGTTCTGCTTGTGTTGCTTCGCCAATCACTGCAAAAGGGGCACGTTCACGCTCACAAAGTGCGGTAAATAATTCGAGGTTTTCTGGCGCAACGGCTAATACATAACGTTCTTGCGATTCATTACACCAAATTTCCAATGGCGACATACCTTTTTCATCACAAAGAATAGAACGCAGATCGAATTTTCCTCCACGCCTGCCATCATGTACCAATTCAGGCATTGCATTAGATAAACCACCCGCCCCCACATCGTGAATAAACAGGATTGGATTTTCTTCGCCTAATTGCCAACAGCGGTCAATAACTTCTTGGCAGCGGCGTTCCATTTCCGGATTTTCACGTTGAACAGAAGCAAAATCTAAATCTTCTTTTGATTTACCACTGTCCATCGAAGAAGCAGCACCACCACCTAAACCGATGTTCATTGCTGCCCCACCCAACACGATCAATTTAGCACCGATTGGAATTTCGCCTTTTTGAACCTGTTCGCCACGAATATTACCGATTCCTCCCGCTAACATAATCGGCTTGTGATAACCGCGTACTTCTTTTCCTGCAAAACTATTTACTTTTTCTTCATAAGTACGGAAATAACCTAATAATGCTGGGCGACCAAATTCATTATTAAATGCCGCACTACCTAAAGGCGCATCTATCATAATATCTAAGGCAGAAGCAATGCGATTTGGTTTAGACAATGGATTTTCCCAAGGTTGTTCAAAGTTTGGAATAACGAGGTTAGACACCGAGAAACCTGTTAAACCTGCTTTGGGTTTTGCCCCACGCCCCGTTGCCCCTTCATCACGAATCTCCCCGCCAGAGCCTGTTGCAGCACCAGGAAATGGCGAAATTGCTGTGGGATGGTTATGCGTTTCCACTTTCATTAAAATGTGCGCATCTTCTTGATGAACACGATATTGTCCATCAGGATCAGGAAACCAACGGCCGACTTTCGAACCTTCCATTACTGCAGCATTATCTTTATAAGCAGAAAGCACAAAATCAGGCGTTTGCTCAAAGGTATTTTTGATCATTTTAAACAGCGATTTATCCTGTTTTTTGCCATCAATAATCCAATCGGCATTAAAAATTTTATGGCGACAATGCTCTGAATTCGCTTGTGCAAACATATAAAGCTCCACATCCTGTGGATTACGCTTTAAGGCAGTAAAACTTTCCACTAAATAATCCATCTCATCATCTGCCAACGCTAAACCCAAGGCAATATTCGCCCGTTCTAATGCTTGACGGCCACCATTTAAAATATCAATGGTAGTTAATGCTTTGGGTTCTTGTTGAGTAAAAAGCAAGGCTGCTTCTGTTTCGTGATTTAACACGGTTTCTAACATACGGTCGTGTAATAAATCTTTCAGCGTAGCCAATTCTGCTTCGGTTAAATCACGCTCAATATTGAAGTAATAGGCTATACCACGTTCAATACGATTTACCTTCGACAAACCACAATTGTGAGCGATGTCTGTCGCTTTTGAAGACCAAGAGGAAATTGTCCCCACTCGTGGAGTCACAATTAAACAATATCCTGCAGGCTTGAGTTCAGAAAACATTGACCCATAATGCAATAATGCTTGTAATTTAACGATTTCATCTTCTACAAGCGATGTTTTTTGTTCAACAAAATGCAAATACTCTGCATAAACTGACGTAATAGGCAATTGATATTGCTGGCATTTTTGTTGAAGTTGAGTTAAACGAAATTCAGAAAGAGCAGGCGAGCCACGAAAGGTTTTGACAGTCATATTGCAGTTCCGTATAAAAGAAAAATAAAAAAACAGACGTATTATAACGAACAAAGCAAACGTTTGCATTCAAAATAAAACAATAAGATTTATGTTCAAACATACTCCCTATTTTCAAGTAATACAAAGCTTATACTCGCTCTACAACCGCTAAAAAATCAATCAATTTATCTATTGCTAATAAATTTTAAAACCTTATGAACAGCCAGCCAAAGATAACCCAATTGAAGTATTTTTGTTTGATAATGTGATATAACAGACGTAAAATTACACACTTTCATAAACTCGGAAATTTTTATACTTTTAATTAATTTAAGGATACAACAATGAGCTTATTTTCAGAACCATCTAAACGTCGTTATGGCGTTGCAATTTTTTGCAGGTTTTATCTCTGCTTTCGTTAAATGGGGAGCGGAGCATCCTTTTCCACCGAGCAGCCCTATTGATTTCACGGATTTAACTGGATTGGGGTAACGCACATACTGTTTTCATTAGTCTTTGCTATTGGTTATTGTGTGGTGGCTGAAATTTTCCCGAAAATCAAATTCTGGATAGCTTTAATTGGTGGAAATAATTAGAAAGCGTGGTATAGTTTAAACACTTTTCACTTAATCTAAATAAAGAGGATTTTATGACAGTTACATTAGCAGGAAACCCTATTGAAGTTGGCGGACATTTCCCTCAAGTGGGCGAAATAGTAGAAAACTTTATTTTAGTCGGTAATGATTTAGCCGATGTTGCATTAAACGATTTTGCAGGTAAACGCAAAGTCCTAAATATTTTTCCAAGCATCGACACAGGTGTGTGTGCGACTTCAGTACGTAAATTTAACCAACAAGCGGTAAAATTAAGTAATACTGTTGTGCTTTGTATTTCAGCAGACTTGCCCTTTGCTCAAGCTCGTTTTTGTGGAGCTGAAGGGATTGAAAATGCCAAAACAGTTTCGACTCTCCGTAACCACGCATTACACTCACAATTAGGCGTAGATATTCAAACTGGCCCGTTGGCAGGTTTAACTTCTCGTGCGGTTATTGTGTTAGATGAACAAAACAATGTTTTACACAGCCAGTTAGTTGAAGAAATTAAAGAAGAGCCAAACTATGAAGCTGCATTGGCAGTGTTAGCGTAGTAGATAAAAGATTTAAAACAAGAACCGCCGAGAGGCGGTTTTTTATTATGCTAATAATCTATTTCTTTAAGTAAAAAATCTAGAGATTGTATGAAAAATGCTTGTTCTGATTACTTAAAGTTATCAAACAGCTCAATAAAAATATATTTAGATACAAAATGTTTACGCTAATTTAAGAAAAACGCCCCATCTTTTTTAAGATAAATGGGGAAAAAATATTAAAGAGTTATAAACCCATCATAAATATGGGTCGCCTCGCCTGTCATATAAAGTGGATGACCAACACCATTCCATTCGATCATGAGCGAACCGCCCGGTAAATCTACTTGGACATTGTTGTTTAATAAGCCTTGCATAATTCCAACTGCAACAGCTGCACAAGCACCACTTCCACAGGCTTGAGTTTCGCCAGCACCACGTTCATAAACTCTAAGCTTAATATGTTCTTTGTTGATGATTTGCATAAAACCAGCATTGACACGCTCAGGAAAACGTTCGTGGCTTTCTAACAAAGGACCAAGCTGTTCAACATTTGCTGTTTGAATATCATCTACTTGTACAACACAATGAGGATTCCCCATTGAAACTGCACCACATAGTACGGTTTGAATATCTGTACGCAGAATATAATTTTTCTCAAATTTATTTGCGGTAAATGGAATTTTTGCTGGTTCCCAAATTGGTTCGCCCATATTCACACGAATTTGATTATCATCTTTTACCGTCAAAACCATATTACCCTTTTGTGTGCTAACCGAGATGTCTTTTTTGTTAGTTAGCCCTTTTAATGTCACAAACCGAGCAAAACAACGAGCACCATTTCCGCATTGCGAAACTTCGCTTCCATCAGCATTAAAAATTCTATAATGAAAGTCGAGTTCAGGATCGTAAGGAGCTTCAACAATTAAAAGTTGATCAAACCCAATTCCACAATGGCGATTGGCTAAACGTCGGATCGTTTCTGGAGTAAAAAACACATTTTGAGTGACTCCATCAACCACAACAAAATCGTTACCTAATCCGTGCATTTTGGAAAACTGCATTTTTCCATCCTTTGTATAAATTCAAGATTTTTGCATTATAAAGAGCAGCAAAAATCATGGCAAATAAAGCACTCTAGTATAAGCAAAGTGCGGTAAAAATACCGTAAATTTTTACCGCACTTTATTCATTCTTGGTACCAGATTACATCCAAGCGTTATTGCGAATAATGCCTACTGCAATACCTTCAATTTCAAAATTTTTTTGTTCTTCAAGATTGACTACTATAGGATCAAATTCTTCATTTTCTGCGTGTAGATAAATGATAGAACCTTTTTTCTCAAGACGTTTTACTGTTACTTCATCTTCAATACGTGCAACCACAATTTGTCCGTTACGTACATCCTTAGTACTATGCACAGCTAATAAATCACCATCTAAGATACCAACATTTTTCATTGATAAACCATAAACTTTAAGTAAGAAGTCAGCCTGTGGTTTAAACATATCTGCATCTACTCGATATGTCGCTTCAATATGCTGCTCTGCAAGAATCGGTTCTCCAGCAGCCACGCGCCCTACAAGCGGTAAACCGTCAAATTCATCATTCGAACTATTGTCTAAAATACGAATACCACGAGATGCGCCGGGAATGATTTCGATTGCACCTTTACGTGAAAGTGCTTTCAAATGTTCTTCTGCGGCATTTGCAGATTTGAAACCTAATTCTCGAGATATTTCTGCTCGTGTTGGTGGCATACCTGTTGTTTCCAAATGGCGTTTTAATAAATCCAACACTTCTTGTTGGCGTGCGGTTAATGGTCTCATATACACTCCTGTTTTTAAACACAGATAACTGGTATTGTATACAGATTGTGTAAAGTTGCAACTGTTATTTTTTAAATCTGTGTATTAAGTCACATTTTGTCGCCAAATTTTCTAAATTAGTTGAGATCGGATGTGTTAAAATATTTGAGTTTTTGGACGATAAAAACACCAAAGGGCTAAAAATAGTTCTATTCACAAACTGCTTTTTAAACGTCTATAAGATCTACAAACTTATAACAAAGAGAAAATTTATTATGGCAAATTTTATAAATATGTATCGCCAATTATTGAGCTTGCCGCTGTCTGCATTGGTGAAAAATAATCCTATTCCCGCCAATCCAATAGAAGAGCTTTCACTTAATATTCATCAACCTATTGTTTATGTTTTGCCTTATACATCTCAAACTGATTTCGTTATTTTCCGCCGAAATTGCTTAGCGTTAGGCTTGCCCGATCCCGCAGAGAAAAATGAAATTAATGGCGTTAAGTTACCACGTTATGTATATTTAGACGAAGGTCGCCGAATTTTTAAATCAAAAGGTGCAAAAGACGAAACCACTACCATTTTCAATAAATATCTTGAATTACACCGCACTTCTGAAAGTTTAGATGTGCAACTTATTCCTGTTTCTGTTCTTTGGGGACGTTCTCCTGGACAAGAAGATAAATCAGATTTGCCTAATTTGCGTTTATTAAATGGTATACAAAAAACATTTGCAGCAATTTGGTTTGGACGTGATACTTTTGTGCGTTTTTCTCAAGCGGTTTCATTACGTTATATGGTAGTTGAACATGGCTCAGATGAAAAAATTGCACAAAAGCTGGCTCGAGTTGCAAAAATGCACTTCGCAAAACAACGTATTTCAGCGACAGGCCCTCGTTTACCAAATCGTCAAGCAATGTTTAATAAATTATTGCAATCAGAAGCAATCCGACGAGCAATTGAAGATGAAGCAAAATCAAAAAATATCAGTATTGAAAAAGCACAAAAAGAAGCATATAAAATTTTGGATGAAATTGCAGCTGATGTCAGCCATTCAAGTTTACGTGCAGTAGATCGTTTTTTACGTTGGCTTTGGAATAAACTTTATTCAGGTATTGATGTACAAAATTCGAATCGTGTCCGTAAATTAGCGTTAGAAGGTCATGAAATTGTTTATGTGCCTTGCCACCGTAGTCATATTGATTACTTATTGCTTTCTTATGTGCTTTATCATCAAGGTCTTGTTCCGCCACATATCGCGGCAGGGATTAACTTAAATTTCTGGCCTATAGGTAGAATGTTTCGTAGTTGGGGGGCATTCTTTATTCGCCGCACTTTTAAGGGAAATCGACTATATTCTGCCATTTTTCGCGAATATTTATCAGAACTATTCCATCGAGGCTATTCCGTCGAATATTTTATTGAGGGCGGTCGTTCTCGTACAGGTCGTTTACTGGCACCAAAAACAGGTATGATGTCAATGACACTTCAAGCATTGCAACATAGTCAAACTCGCCCCATTTCGATTGTTCCTGTTTACGTTGGTTATGAACACGTATTAGAAGTAGACACTTATGCTAAGGAATTACGTGGTGCAGCGAAAGAAAAAGAAAATGCGGGTTTAGTACTTCGTGTAATTAAAAAATTACGTAATCTTGGTCAAGGTTTTGTAAATTTTGGTGAGCCAATTACGCTTTCAAACTATTTGAGCCAACATTTCCCTGATTGGAAAGAGCAAAATCACGAAGAAAAACCACAATGGTTTACACCTGCGGTAAATAATATTTCTAAACAAGTAATGATTAATATTAACAAAGCAGCGGCAGTTAATTCAATGAACCTTGTGGGTACAGCACTACTTTCATCTCGTCAGCGAGCACTTTCACGTGAGCAACTGTTAGAACAACTTAGTAGTTATCAACAATTGTTACAAAATGTCCCTTATTCTACGGACGTAGTGCTACCAAATGTGACACCGCAAGCAATGTTAGAACACGTATTAGCTTTAGATCGTATAGGTGTGTTAATTGAAAAAGATAATTTTGGCGAAATTGTACGCTTAGAACGTTCATCTGCTGTACTAATGACTTATTATCGTAATAATATTCAGCATCTATTCGTATTACCATCTTTAGTTGCGAGTATTATTTTGCATTACGAAGCGATCCAAAAAGATTTATTATTAGACGCGATTAGAAAAATTTACCCTTTCTTACAAGGCGAATTGTTCTTACATTTCAATGAAGATGAATTGAATGTACAAATCCATCAAATCATTAATGAATTTGCACGCCAAAGCGTTATTAATTCAAATGATAACTTCTTATCTATTAATAAATCAAAAGTACGAATTTTACAGCTTTGGTCTGCGGGAACGCGGGAAATCTTGCAACGTTATTACATTACTGTCACTATTTTACAAAAACAACCTGCTATTTCTCGAGCTGAACTTGAAAAAGAAAGCCAGCTTGTTGCTCAACGTTTATCAGTATTACACGGCATAAATGCACCAGAATTCTTTGATAAAGCGGTTTTTTCAAGCTTTATTGCAAACTTGAAAGAGCAACGTTACTTTGATGAATCTGGTTATACTGTTCTTGATAAAATAGAAGAATTAGCTTCAACGCTTTCCCATTTGATTTCAACAGAAATTTGCTTAACGGTGAAAGGAACAATTGAAAAATCCGAAGATCTTTCTTCATAAAACAATACTGAGGGCATCATTGATGCCCTTTCTTTTATATAAATGATTTAGATCGCATTTAACGAAAAATTATACTTAATCAATGCAATTTTAATCTTGGTTTTAAATAACGATTCAATTTATCAACGAGAATAATCAAACCAATTTTAATACAACCGTGCAAAGCATGTTGGTGCATTCGATACAAAGACACATAAGCAAACTGCGCAAATTTACCTTGAACGGTAAGTGGATTTTTACCAAACTTATTGGTTAGACTACCAAGTGCGGTAAAATTTGACAGAGAAACTAAAGTACCTTTATCGTTATATTTAAAAGATTTCAGTGGTTTATTTTCAAACAATGCAAAAATATTTTTTGCACAAGCCTTTGCCATTTGATGTGCAGCTTGCGCTCTTGGCGGAACCAATTTACCATTTGATTGTATTAATGCAGCACAATCGCCAATCGCAAAAATACTATCATCAACGGTAGTTTGAAGTGTATCTTTAACCACTAATTGATTGATACGATTAATTTCTAATCCATCAAATTGCTGCGTTACTGTTGAGGCGCGAACTCCTGCTGCCCAAACAATAAGATCAGCTTTAATCTCCCCGCCATCTTTGGTAATAAGTGTATTTGGCTGCGCCTCAGTAATCATTGTGTTTAATTGCACATTGGTGCCCATTTCCTTTAATTCATCTAACACTGCAGCAGATAAATTTTCAGGTAATGCTGGCAATAAACGTGTTCCTGCTTCGACTAAAGTAACTTGTAAGCAAGAACTATCAATTTTACCATAACCGTAAGAAGACAAATCTTCAGCCGCATGATAAAGTTCTGCGGTTAATTCCACACCAGTAGCACCACCTCCCACAATAGCAATATTTACTTTATTTTCATCCACTAACTTTTGTTTAAATTCTTCTTCGCCAATGTCATCTAATGCGCGGTTTTCTGAAAATTTTAAAAATAATTCCAACAGTTTATGTTGAAAACGTAAAGCCTGTTTTGAACTATCTAAAAAAATACAATTATCAGCCACCCCTTTTGTGTTGAAATCATTAGATTTACTGCCAATGGCAATCACTAAATAATCGTAAGGAATTCGACGAGCAATGACAAGCATATCGCCCTCTTGTCCATAAACAGGTGCAAGTTCAACATATTTTTGCTCGCGATTAATACGTATAATTGAACCTTGCTCAAAACTGAAAAAATGATTTTTACCGTGCGCACGATAACTTAAAGAATCAACGCCATCATCCATTACGCCTGTTGCAATTTCATGCAATAAGGGTTTCCATAAATGGGTGGCATTGCGATCAACCAGCGTTACTTTAGCTTGTTTTTGACGACCTAATTTATTACCCAAAAATGTTGCTAATTCAATACCGCCAGCACCCCCACCAACGATCACGACGTTTTTCATAAAGCTCTCCTAAAAGTTTAAATTGTTAAAAATGTTACATTAATGTAATGATAACATAACAACGAAACAGGGCGGAAAACTTTCATAAAAATAACCGCACTTATATATCAAAGTGCGGTTATTTTTTTGAGTTATTTTAAGTTGATATTAGAATAACAAAAACGGTGCTATTTCAGCACCGTTCTTTGTTATCGAATCACATTTTAAAGAATAACGTGAGAAAGACCTAAACCGATTAATAAGCAGAAAAACATGCTCAATAAACCTGGAAGCATAAAGCTGTGGTTTAAAATGTATTTACCGATTTTGGTTGTACCTGTGGTATCGAAGTCAAGAGATGCAATGATTGGACCATAGTTAGGGATGAAGAAGTAACCATTTACAGCAACAAATACACCGATTAATACAGGTGCAGGGATACCTAATGCGATACCAAGAGGGAACAATGTCGCTACTGTTGCACCTTGGCTGTTTACTAATACTGAAAGTACAAATAGCGCAAAAGCAAATGCCCATGGTGCAGTTTCAACTAAGCCTTTCACCATTTCTTTTACTTCAGTAATGTGTGCCTGCATTAAAGTGTCACCTAACCAAGCAATACCGAAGATTGCGATTACTGCACGCATACCTGCATGGAATACAGAACCTTTGGTAATCGCTGTGCCATCTGGTTTACAAGTTAAGATAATCAATGCACCAATAGAAAGCATAATAATTTCAATGGTATGTGCCATTCCCATTGGTTTTCCATCAAAAACAGGTCGAATAGAAGGAGCTGCACCCATTAACACGACAAGTAAAGCTCCAAATAAGAATAAAGAAACAGAAATTTTAGCTGTTTTGCTCACTTCTACTTCTTTGACTAAAGTGGTAGAAGCAAAAATATCTGCATATTTTGGATCATTCAAACGACGTTGATATTCTGGATCATCTTTTAATTCTTTACCCATTTTATTAACAAATAAGCAAGCAAGGAAAAGTCCTAGAATAGTTGAAGGAATGGTTACCATTAAAACATCGCCAAGATGAATACCTTGTGGCTCAAGGTAAGCAACCACAGCCACCACTGCTGCAGCGATTGGGCTTGCTACGATAGCAAATTGTGATGCAATTACCGCCATTGACATTGGGCGTTCAGGACGGATACCGTTTTGACGGCTCACTTCAGCGATAACTGGCAATACAGAATATGCCACGTGACCAGTACCCGCTAAGAGAGTGAATAACCAAGTTACTGCTGGCGCAATAAACGTAATGTGTTTAGGATTACGACGTAAGATTTTGGTTGCGATTTTGATCATGTAGTCTAAACCGCCAGCTGCTTGCATTGCTGCCGCGGCTGCCACTACAGCCATAATCATAAACATAACATCAATAGGTAAACCTGCTGGTTTCAAGCCAAAGCCAAAAGAAAGAATGGCAAGACCTAAACCACCAAATACACCTAAACCGATACCACCTACACGTGCACCCACAAAGATACACAATAATACGATGGCAAATTGTAGTAAAAACATTGCAGACATACTGCCCCCCTAAGTTAATAAAAAAACACTTTATTTTATTTGTTGAAACGGCGTGTAATATAGCAACAAATAGGTAGAGATTCCATAACTTGGATCAATAAATAATGTTGAAAAATTCTGTTATTTTCCATCAGCTGAAATAAAGATAATTTAATGTATTCTATATTTTGAATATTTTTTTGAAAGATAACCCAAGTGCGGTTATACTTGAGCCCTATTTTGACGTACTTAATCAGTAGAGAAAACAATGCAAGAATTTATCT
This sequence comes from Haemophilus sp. HMSC071C11, assembly GCF_001837655.1. Taxonomy (NCBI): domain Bacteria; kingdom Pseudomonadati; phylum Pseudomonadota; class Gammaproteobacteria; order Pasteurellales; family Pasteurellaceae; genus Haemophilus; species Haemophilus sp. HMSC071C11. The sequence goes on from NZ_KV833398.1 coordinate 111,772, forward strand.
CAATGGCAACAGAGTTTGCTCAAAAACATACGCTTTTAGCAGTTTCTTGGTTTGCGATTTTCGTGATGGTGATTTATACCTTCTACAAAGGCGCAACGAGTAAATTTAAAGTAATTACGCACAATGAAGTTATTCGGTTAATAAATTCCGATGAAGCCATTGTGGTAGATTTACGTAGTCTTGAAGAATTTCAACGTGGACATATCATTAATAGTATTAATGTGCTTCCAAGCGAAATTAAAAATCAAAATATCGGAAAATTAGAGTCGCATAAAGAGAAAGCTCTTATATTAGTCGATACAAATGGTACTTCAGCCTCTGCTTCTGCAGTATTTTTAACCAAACAAGGTTTTAATTCTGTATTTGTGTTGAAAGAAGGCCTTTCCGCGTGGGTAGCAGCAAATTTACCTTTAGTTAAAAAACATAAATAATAAGGAATAGAAAATGTCAGAACAAAAACAAGACGTTGCAGCAACAGAAGAACAACAACCCGTTCTCCAAATTCAACGTATTTATGTGAAAGATGTGTCTTTTGAAGCTCCAAATCTTCCACATATTTTCCAACAAGAATGGAAACCAAAACTTGGTTTTGATTTAAGCACCGAAACAACCCAAGTTGGCGATGACTTATATGAAGTGGTATTAAACATTTCTGTTGAAACTACACTTGAAGATAGTGGTGATGTCGCATTTATTTGTGAAGTAAAACAAGCGGGCGTATTCACTATTAGCGGTTTAGAAGATGTTCAAATGGCACATTGTTTAACCTCTCAATGCCCGAATATGCTTTTCCCTTATGCACGTGAATTAGTGTCTAACCTAGTCAATCGCGGTACGTTCCCTGCATTAAACTTATCTCCAGTAAACTTTGATGCATTGTTTGTTGAATATATGAATCGCCAACAAGCAGAAAATGCAGAAGAAAAATCTGAGGAAGAACAAACTAAACATTAATTAAATGGTAAAACAAAAGGCAAGCTAGAAATGATCTGCACCCCAAAAGCTGGACTAAATAACCAACTAAGGTGCAGATTTTTTATGACCAAATACCACACCCTTTGCAAACAACAAGTCAATGCACCGTTTGACGTATCCACATCCCATTGTGCAATTAGCAGTCTTATTTGCCATAAGTATCTTGGCGAAGAATGTGACGAACACCTTCATCAAATTCTGCCAATACGCAATCTGCATCTTTTGGATCTTTACCGCGCGCATCTAAGTAGAATTTAATTTTTGGTTCAGTACCTGAAGGACGAGCAATTAAGCGTCCGCCATTTTCCAAGTTAAATACAAGGATATCGCTTTGACGATCTGTTTTAATATGGTCGATAAATTGTGCCACTTTCACGCCAGCGATTTCTGCTGGTGGATTGTTACGAAGTGCGGTCATTAATTTTCCGATTTCTGAAAGATCGCTGACTCGAATAGAGATTTGTCCACTCACATAAGCACCAAATTCTTTGGTAAATTCATCAGCATAATCTGCTAAAGTTTTGCCTTGTTTTTTCAAGTTACGCACAAGATCTAAGAACACGATTGCTGCAGAAATACCGTCTTTATCGCGTACTTTGTCTGGGTCCACTAGATAGCCCAATGCCTCTTCAAAACCGAACAATAAGCCAGATACTTTACCAATGTATTTGAAACCAGTTAAGGTTTCTTCTGATTGGAAACCGTATTTTTTCGCAATTTCAGCAAGAGCTGGGGAAGAAACAAGTGAGCAAGCCAATGTACCTTGTTTGCCTTGATATTGTTTTGCCAAATACCACCCTAAGAAACAGCCAACCACGTTACCGTGTAGTGATTTCCAGTTGCCTTGTGCATCAGGCACAGCAACGGCTAAACGGTCTGCATCTGGGTCATTCGCAATGATAAATTCAGCGTTCTTTTCTTTTGCCACTTTAATTGCTAAATCCAATGCGCCTTTTTCTTCTGGATTTGGGAAATTCACCGTTGGGAATGTGCCATCTGGCCAAACTTGATCTGCGACTACGTGGGGTTGTGGTAATCCTGCTTTTGCCAGTGTTTTACTTAAAACTTCATAGCCAACACCATGCATAGCGGTATAAACATAGTTAATGTCGCAAGCGGGTTCTTTAGCTAATGATGCAGTTTTTGTAATGTACGCATCTACCACTTCATCATTTAACACCACATAATTATCGCTACGTGGTAAATCTTGGATATTGCCAGCCGCAACTTTATCAATTAATGCTGCGATGTCTTTATCTGCTGGTGAAACGATTTGACCGCCACCATTTGCTTTACCTAAATACACTTTGTAGCCATTATCTTCTGGTGGGTTATGGCTTGCTGTTACCATTACACCTGCAGTGGTATCAAAATATTGGATAGCATAGGCTAAAACTGGAGTCGGTAATTTGCGTGGTAATAAATAAGCTTTTACGCCTGCACCCGCCATAATTTCAGCGGTGTCACGGGCAAAAACGTCAGAGTTTTTACGGCCATCGTAACCAATGACGATTGAGGGTTCTTTATCGTAACCTTTTAAATATTCCGCTAAACCACCAGCAGCTTGAGAAACTAAAACTCGGTTCATCCCTATTGAGCCAGCTTGTAAACGACCACGTAAACCTGCCGTACCAAATTGTAAGCGACCATCAAAACGCGCATGTAATTCTGCTTCTGCCGCTTTATCTCCGCCTTTTGCTGCATCTAAAAGTGCGGTTAATTCTGCACGAGTTTCTGTGTCAGGATCTTGGTTTAACCAATGTTGTGCAACCTCAAAAAGTGTTGTCATAGCGTTATCCTTATTCGTTGAAATAAATAAAAAATCGCCGTTAGACTAGCGGAAATCTAACAAAATGAAAACGGCTAATTATCAATTTTTTGATCTACTTAACATTTTTTATTCACGCAATCGGTTATCCGAGCCAATTTGGGAACACTATTTGTAGCATAAGCATTTGTTTGAAAAATTCGCTATAATACCGCTTTAATATTTACGGCAAAATTTAACCGCATTTTAAGGATTTTCAATGTCATTCCAACCTCGCTTCGTCCATCTTCGCACACACACAGATTTTTCGATGATTGACAGTATCGTCAAAGTAAAACCTCTTGTGAAAGCTTGTGCTGCCAATGAAATGGTTGCTATGGGATTAACGGATTTTACTAATTTTTGTGGTGTGGTTAGTTTTTATAGCGAAATGCTTTCTTCGGGTATGAAGCCCATTATCGGGGCAGATGTAAAAGTAAAAAGCCCATTATGTGGCGATGAATACTTTGATCTTACTTTGCTGGCTAAAAATAATGAAGGCTATAGAAATATTACTTTATTGTTATCAAAGGCTTATCAACGCGGTTATAACGATTTACCTTATATTGATCAAGATTGGTTAATTGAACATCGCGACGGCGTGATTATTTTATCAGGGGGAACGCAAGGCGATGTGGGTAAAAAATTGTTGAAAGAAAACGTAGCCGAAATTGAAAGTGCGGTCGCTTTTTACCAAGAATTTTTTGCCGATCATTTTTATTTAGCATTAAGTCGTACAGGTCGCCCAAATGAAGAACGTTACATTCAAGCAGCGTTGAAATTAGCAGAACGTTGTGATTTACCATTGGTCGCAACTAATGATGTGATGTTTTTGAATGCAGAGGATTTTGAAGCCCACGAAATTCGCGTAGCGATTCACGATGGCTATACTTTAGACGATCCTAAACGTCCGAAATGTTATACCTCACAGCAATATTTTCGTAGTGAAGAAGATATGTGTAAGCTGTTTGCAGACATTCCTTCCGCTCTCGAAAATACCTTATTAATTGCGCAACGTTGTAGTGTGACTTTGCGCCTTGGTCAATATTTCTTACCTCAATTTCCAACTGGCGATTTAAGTACAGAAGATTTCTTAGTGCAAAAATCCAAAGAGGGCTTGGAAGAACGTTTAGTTTTTTTATTCCCTGATGAAAAAGTGCGGTTAGAAAAACGACCAAAATATGATGAACGCTTGCAAGTTGAGCTAGATGTAATTAACCAAATGGGGTTCCCAGGTTATTTCTTGATCGTAATGGAATTTATTCAATGGTCTAAGGATAACGATATTCCAGTAGGGCCAGGTCGTGGTTCTGGTGCGGGTTCATTAGTGGCTTATGCATTAAAAATCACTGATTTAGATCCGTTAGAGTTTGATTTGCTATTTGAACGTTTCTTAAATCCAGAACGTGTGTCTATGCCCGATTTCGACGTGGATTTCTGTATGGATGGTCGCGATCGCGTGATTGAGCACGTTGCAGAAACCTATGGTCGTGGCGCGGTATCACAAATTATTACCTTTGGCACAATGGCGGCGAAAGCGGTTATTCGAGATGTAGGGCGAGTGCTGGGGCATCCTTATGGTTTCGTTGATCGTATTTCTAAATTGATTCCGCCAGATCCAGGTATGACGCTTGCCAAAGCGTTTGAGACCGAGCCGCAATTACAGACTGCCTACGATAGCGATGAAGAAGTGCGAGCATTGATTAACATGGCGCGCAAGCTGGAAGGTGTGACACGTAATGCAGGTAAACATGCAGGTGGCGTGGTCATTTCGCCAACCTTAATTACTGATTTCGCACCACTCTATTGTGATAATGAAGGCTTACATCCGGTTACTCACTTTGATAAAAATGATGTGGAATATGCAGGGCTTGTGAAATTTGACTTCCTAGGCTTGCGTACTCTCACTATCATTAAATGGGCATTGGATATAATTAATGTTCGTATGGTGCGTGAAGGCAAGCCTCGAGTAGATATTGCCGCCATTCCACTTGATGATCCTGAATCTTTTGAATTACTTAAACGTTCCGAAACCACCGCTGTGTTCCAGTTGGAATCACGAGGTATGAAAGATTTGATCAAACGCCTGCAACCTGACTGTTTTGAAGATATTATCGCATTGGTAGCATTGTTCCGTCCGGGTCCGTTACAATCGGGTATGGTAGATAACTTTATCGACCGTAAACACGGGAGAGAAGAAGTATCTTACCCTGACGCAGAATATCAACATGCAAGTTTGAAACCTATTCTTGAGCCGACTTACGGCATTATTTTGTATCAAGAACAAGTGATGCAAATTGCGCAGGTGTTGGCTGGCTATACGCTGGGTGGGGCTGACTTATTGCGTCGAGCAATGGGTAAAAAGAAACCAGAAGAAATGGCAAAACAGCGTTTAGTGTTTAAAGAGGGGGCTGAGAAAAACGGTGTTGATGGCGAGCTATCTATGAAGATTTTCGACTTGGTGGAAAAATTTGCTGGCTATGGTTTTAATAAATCTCACTCCGCTGCTTATGCCTTGGTGTCTTACCAAACTCTTTGGCTTAAAACTCATTTCCCTGCAGAATTTATGGCTGCAGTGATGACATCTGAAATGGATAATACGGATAAAATCGTAGGTTTGTACGACGAATGTTTGCGTATGGGCTTAAAAGTGACGCCACCAGATATTAATATCGGAAAACACCATTTTAGTGTCAATGAACAAGGCGAAATTGTGTATGGGATTGGCGCGATTAAAGGCGTGGGGGAAGGCCCGATTGAAGCACTTGTGGCGGCAAGAAATGAAGGGGGGATTTTCAAAGATTTATTCGATTTATGCGCTCGTGTAGATTTGAAAAAAATTAACCGCCGTACTTTTGAAAGCCTAATTATGTCGGGTGCCTTTGATAAATTAGGCCCACATCGCGCCGCACTTTCTAAGAATTTGGAAGATGCACTTAGAGCTTCCGATCAGCATGCGAAAGATGAAGCAATGGGACAAACGGATATGTTCGGTGTGCTGACTGAAACCCATGAAGACGTGGAAAATGCCTATGCTAATACACCACCTTACACTGAAAAACAAATCCTTGATGGCGAACGAGAAACCTTGGGGCTTTATTTAAGTAGCCATCCTGTTAGCCGTTATTTGAAAGAACTTTCTCATTACACATCAACGCGGTTGAAAGATCTCGCACCAAATCGCCGTGGACAAATTAGCACTGTGGCGGGGCTAGTCGTGGCATCGAGAATTGCGATGACGAAAAAAGGCAATCGTCTAGGTATTGCAACATTGGACGATCGTTCAGGTCGCTTAGATTTAACATTATTTGGTGAAAGCCTAGAACAATTTGGTGAGAAATTACAAAAAGATACAGTGATTGTTGCTTCAGGGCAGGTGAGCTTTGATGATTTCTCTGGTGGCTTGAAAATGACGGTGCGCGAGTTAATGACCTTAGATGAGGCACGTTCTCGTTATGTCAAATCCTTGGCTATTAGTCTTTCTGAGCATCAAATTACACCAAGTTTCATTAAACAATTTAAAGCATTACTTGAGCCAGTGAGTGGTGGAACATTGCCTATTAACGTGTATTATCAAAGTCCGAAAGGTCGTGCGTTGTTACGTTTAGGCGTGCAATGGTCGATCATTCCAACAGATGAAATTCTGACGGAATTGGTGAATTTACTCGGCGAAAGTGCGGTGGAATTAGAGTTTGAATAAGACAAAGGCGTGAAAAATATCACGCCTTTTTATAAGATTAACGTAAGAAATAACGATAAGATTTGCTTTCTGTTACATCTTCAAAAACATAATTGAGTTGGGCAAGTGCCTGTTCAAATTCTGCTTGTTCGCGTTCTTCAATTTGGAACCCAGCAAGGATATTTCCATAGTCCGCACCGTGGGCACGATAGTGAAATAATGAAATATTCCAACGATTTTGCAAGGTTTCCAAGAATTTTAATAAGGCACCTTTTTGCTCTGGGAATTCGAAGGTATATAAACGTTCGTTATCATTTGATGCTCGACCACCCATTAAATAGCGAACATGCGTTTTCGCAATATCATCATCAGACATATCCTCAACATCAAAACCATTTTTCGTGAGGTCTGCAATAATATCTGCTTTTTCTTGCTCATTTGTCGTTCTTACCCCAACAAACACGCAAGCACGTTTATCATCTGCATAACGATAACTGAATTCGGTTACAGCTCTGTTACCTAATACATAAGCAAATTTTAAGAAACTACCTGGTTGTTCAGGCATGGTCACGGCTAATAAAGCCTCTCGATTTTCACCAATTTCACAACGTTCAGATACATAACGTAATGTGTGGAAATTCAAGTTCGCGCCAGACAAAATTGCCGCCATATTTTTGCCTTCAATATGGTTTTGTTTCGCATATTTTTTCAAACCAGCCAAACCTAATGCACCTGATGGTTCTGCAACAGCACGAACGTTCTCAAACAAATCTTTCATTGCTGCGCATACTTCGTCACTATCGACCAATACCATATCATCAAGATATTGTTGGCATAGGCGGAATGTTTCGTCGCCAATGCGTTTTACGGCAACGCCATCGGCAAATAATCCAACATGGGTTAAATCTGTTGGTTCGCCTTTATCGAGAGCGGCTTTTAAGCATGCAGAATCCTTTGATTCTACACCGATGATTTTAATTTCTGGCATAAATTGCTTAAGCAAAATTGCCACACCCGCAGCTAAGCCACCACCACCGACTTGTACAAACACATAATCCAAATCTGCCACTTGTTGTAGCATTTCCATCGCTAACGTGCCTTGTCCAGCGATTACCAATGGATGATCGAATGGTGGAATAAATGTCATATTTTTTTCTTTTGAAAGCTCGATGGCTTTTGCTTTGGCTTCATCGAAATTAGCACCGTGCAACAACACCTCACCACCAAAACCACGCACTGCATCCACTTTAATGCTTGGGGTGTTTTGTGGCATAACAATTAATGCTTTTAAGCCTAATTGTTTCGCTGATAATGCCACGCCTTGTGCATGGTTACCTGCAGATGCCGCTATTACGCCTGCTGCTTTTTGTTCCTCTGAAAGGCTAGAAATCATTGCGTAAGCACCGCGTAGTTTAAAGCTATTTACTGGCTGACGGTCTTCTCGTTTAATCCAGATATTATTGTGCAGTCGTTCAGAAAGTTTTCCCATTTTTTGTAAAGGGGTCACTTGTGCAGCTTCATATACGCGCGAACCAAGTTTAACAATGGCATTGATATAATCTGATTGAGAGGGTTGAGGATTGGTGAGTAGATTTTTCATAGTGTTTGTTTTGATGATAAAGTGCGGTTAGTTTTTCCTTTGTTTTATCCCCCTCTTATGAAAGAGGGGAACCGTTAAATTATTTTAATAATGTTTTATCGCGTACCGCACCTTTGTCCGCTGAGGTCGCAAAGTGACCGAATACTTTTAAAGCGAAAGATACTTCACGTTCACGGTTAGCTGGCTGCCAACCTTTTTGATCTTGTTCGGCTCTGCGTGCTGCGAGTTCATCATTACTGATTTCTAAGTTAATTGCACGATTTGGAATATCAATGTTGATAATATCGCCATCGCGTACTAAGCCGATTGCACCGCCAGAAGCAGCTTCTGGTGAAGCATGTCCAATAGACAAGCCTGATGTACCGCCAGAGAAGCGACCATCCGTTAATAAAGCGCATTTTTTGCCCAAGCCCATCGATTTTAAGTAACTGGTTGGGTATAACATTTCTTGCATACCTGGTCCGCCTTTAGGCCCTTCGTAACGGATAACAACAACATGACCTTCTTTGACTTTGCCACCTAAAATGCCTGCAACCGCATCTTCTTGGCTTTCAAATACGATTGCTGTGCCAGTGAATTTCCAAATAGATTCATCTACACCAGCGGTTTTAACGATACATCCGTCTTCAGCGAGATTACCGAATAATACGGCTAAGCCACCTTCTTGTGAAATCGCATTTTCTTTATTGCGAATACAACCGTTTACACGATCATTATCAACGGTATCCCAGCGGCAATCTTGTGAGAATGCTTGAGTTGTGCGGATACCTGCAGGGCCTGCACGGAAGAATTTATGTAATTCTTCATCTTGATTGCGAATAATATCGTATTGGTCTAGTTGCTCTCCCATGCTCATTCCAAGCACGGTGTGTGTATTTTTATGAATTAATCCAGCGCGATCTAATTCACCCAACAATCCCATAATACCGCCTGCACGGTGTACGTCTTCCATATGATATTTATTGGTGTTTGGTGCAATTTTGCTTAAACAAGGCACTTTGCGCGATAAACGGTCAATATCTTCCATTTTAAAATCCACGCCTGCTTCTTGTGCTGCCGCTAATAAGTGTAAAACAGTGTTACTTGAACCACCCATTGCGATATCGAGGCTCATTGCATTTTCAAAGGCATCAAAAGTACCGATTGAACGAGGCAATACGCTTGCATCATCTTGTTCATAATAGCGTTTGCAAAGCTCGACAATTTGACGACCTGCTTTTAAGAATAATTCTTTGCGGTCTGCGTGAGTGGCTAACATAGAACCATTACCAGGTAAAGATAAACCTAAGGCTTCAGTTAAGCAGTTCATTGAGTTAGCGGTAAACATGCCAGAGCAAGAACCACAAGTTGGGCAAGCGCTACGCTCAATCGCATCAATACGCTCATCGCTTACATTTGGATCGGCTGCCTCAATCATCGCATCTACTAAATCTAAGCGGATTAATTGATCAGAAAGTTTAGTTTTACCTGCTTCCATCGGGCCGCCTGAAACGAAGATAGTTGGAATATTTAAACGCATTGCCGCCATTAACATTCCTGGAGTGATTTTGTCACAGTTGGAAATACACACCATCGCATCAGCACAGTGCGCATTGACCATATATTCCACGCTATCAGCGATTAAATCACGGCTTGGTAAGGAATAAAGCATCCCACCGTGTCCCATCGCGATACCATCATCCACCGCAATGGTGTTAAATTCTTTTGCTACGCCGCCCGCTTTTTCAATTTCTGCGGCAACAAGCTGTCCCATATCTTTTAAATGCACATGCCCTGGTACGAATTGCGTGAAAGAGTTCACCACCGCAATAATCGGTTTACCAAAGTCATTTTCCTTCATTCCTGTTGCACGCCATAAGGCACGTGCGCCTGCCATATTACGACCTTGTGTGCTGGTCGCTGAACGTAGTTTGGGCATAAATAATCTCTCCGAGTAAAATTTAGGGTTCGTTTGTATGATTAATTAACCATTAAAACATCCGGCAGCTTAACCAACTGATTCACTAATAGATCTAAAGTGCGGTCAGATTTTACAGTGATTTTTAACCGCACTTGGGTTTCAATGAGTGTCATTTCCATTGTTGTAACGGTAAATCCGCAGTGACGTGCTACGCGTAAAATGTGTTGCACTGACCACATTTGATGCTGACCCACATCAGTACAAATTATCGCATTATTTGGTTTGCGATTAGATAGGCTGTTGAGTAATGCCCAAGGATCAATCGGGCGATTGCCTTGATTTTCAACATAAGTGAAATCTAATTTTGCTTTGAAATTTCTGATTTGTTCACGCCAAGGTTCAATAGTGACAACTGGAATGGAGTCCATCATGGCATCGCCTAATCCAATAACTAAATTAGTGGCACCAGAGCCTGATGCTGCAATACAGACGCCCACTTTTCCCGTGGAGCGAGCATAGCCAATCGCAGCCATTGCAGTCCCTTGTTCATTACGACAAAGTAAGTGATCTAAGCCTGCGTCATAAAGGGCATCGTAGGTTGGCATAATTGCGCCACCGGGATAGCCGAAAAGAGTCGTGACATGATGTGCTTTCAAGCACGCCATGATAAGTTGTGCACCTGTCATTGTGTTTGTTTCCTGTTATTTTTATTTTGGGATAAGTTTAGCATTGTAGCGAAATTTCGAGTCATTGGTAGGGCTTGGAGAGAAAAAAACGAAAAAAAGTGCGGTGAAAATTGGCTTATTTTGAATATTCCTGTTCTTCCCCTAAAAAATTTAGTGAATTTTTACCGCTCTTTAAGCTTGCTTATTGACTGATTGTTAGATTTCATTATATTGAAACTCTTTTCATTTTTTTACATAGGATAATTTATGGTGCACTCAGCTCCAAAAGCACAAAAGCGTGAGACTTTTTCTGGTCGTCGCGCATTTATTCTGGCAGCAATTGGTTCTGCCGTTGGTCTTGGTAATATTTGGCGTTTTCCTTACACCACTTATGAAAACGGTGGTGGCGCATTTATCATCCCTTACCTTATTGCATTATTAACCGCAGGGATTCCTCTTTTATTCCTAGATTATGCCATTGGGCACCGTCATCGTGGTGGTGCGCCACTTTCTTATCGTCGTGTTAGCCCGCACTTTGAAGTGTTTGGCTGGTGGCAAATGATGGTGAATGTCATCATCGGATTATATTACGCTGTAGTGTTAGGCTGGGCAGCAAGCTACACATATTTTTCTTTCACTGGTGCGTGGGGCGATAAACCCATTGATTTCTTCATCGGTGAATTTTTAAAAATGGGCGATATTAAAAACGGTATCAGCTTTGAATTTGTTGGTATGGTAACCGCACCATTAATTGCGATGTGGATTGTTGCCTTAGGCGTGCTTTCTATGGGTGTTCAAAAAGGAATTGCTAAGGTCTCTTCCGTATTAATGCCAGTGCTCGTCGTGATGTTTATGGTGCTTGTGATTTATTCCTTATTCTTACCAGGTGCGGCAAAAGGTTTAGATGCATTATTTACACCAGATTGGACAAAATTATCCAACCCGAGTGTGTGGATTGCCGCCTATGGGCAAATCTTCTTCTCTCTTTCAATCGGCTTTGGGATTATGGTGACTTACGCCTCTTATCTTAAAAAAGAATCCGATTTGACGGGTAGTGGCTTGGTTGTAGGTTTTGCTAACAGTAGCTTTGAAGTGTTAGCAGGTATCGGCGTATTTGCAGCATTAGGTTTTATTGCAACAGCGCAAGGTCAAGAAGTTAGCGAAGTAGCAAAAGGCGGAATTGGTTTAGCATTTTTCGCATTCCCAACCATCATCAACAAAGCACCATTTGGCGAAGTGCTAGGCATGTTATTCTTTGGTGCATTAACCTTTGCCGCATTGACTTCATTCATCTCAGTTATCGAAGTAATTATTTCCGCAATTCAAGATAAAATTCGTATTAGCCGTGGAAAAGTGACATTCATCGTGGGTGTACCAATGATGCTAGTTTCTGTCATCTTATTCGGTACAACAACTGGCTTACCGATGTTAGATGTGTTCGATAAATTTGTGAACTATTTCGGTATTGTTGCCGTAGCATTTGCGTCTTTAATTGCGATTGTAGCAAATGAAAAACTCGGTTTATTGGGTAATCACTTAAATGAAACGTCATCTTTCAAAGTGGGTTTCTTCTGGCGTTTATGCATTGTATTAACGAGTGGTGTTTTAGCATTTATGCTTTTCAGCGAAGGGGCAAAAGTCTTCTCTGAAGGTTACGAAGGCTATCCAAACTGGTTTGTAAATACCTTTGGTTGGGGAATGTCGATTAGCTTACTTGTCGTGGCATTTTTCCTTTCTCGCTTAAAATGGAAAAGCGAAACCAAATTAACGATTGATGAAACTAAAGGAGAATAAAATGACTACTGGCGCAATTATTATGATGATCATAGCCCTTACTTTATTGTGGGGAGGATTAATTTACGCGTCGCTTCGCTTACCGAAAGAAAACTAATCCTAAAATTAACCGCACTTTTATCTGTATCTAAAAGTTGGGCTTATCCACCAGCTTTTAGGTACGATTTTATGGATAAGTATTATTCTAGTATCATTAAGTAAAATAACGAGTTTTTGCTTTACCGCACTTCTAATCTTTAATAAAACCAAATTCTCCGCTTTCATCCATTTTTAAAATTGATGCGTAATTTTTTCGCCAATCCCCTAATACAATTCGGGTAAATTCTTCTTGTTGATGAATCGCCTCACGGTGTGTGTGTCCGTGAATTAATAAATTTACATCAAACTCTTGTACTTTTTCTGCCGTGAAGGCTTGGTTTACATCCATAATTTCCTGTGATTTCGCTTGTTTATCTTGATTGCTCTTTGCTCGAATTTTCTCCGCAATTATCACCCGCACTTTTAATGGCAAGCACAAAAACAAACGTTGCAGCCATTTTTGATGCACTCTACGGCGAAATTGTTGGTAAGCCTCATCATCAATACAAAGCGTATCGCCATGACAAAGTAAGATTTTTTTATCATAAAGTGTGATTAATTGATAATCAGGTAAAAGCTGAACACCTGTATCTTTCGCAAAACGTTCACCAATTAAGAAATCACGGTTACCGTGCTGAAAATAACATTGCACACCTTGATTACTTACAGACTTAATTAAATCTTTAACTTGTTGAATCAATGCAGATTGCTCATCATCACCAATCCAAAAATCAAAAAGATCACCTAAAATGTAAAGCCGTTCAGCCTGTGGGGCAAGATTCTGCATAAAATCGACAAAAAGTGCGGTCAATTCTGGCTGAGTTTCGCTTAAATGCAAATCAGAAATAAAATAGCTATGTTTCATAAAAATTCCACGATTTTTGTTTAGATTAACACATATTGATATTGAATTTGCTATACTTTAACGAAATTTTGTATAGGGCATCCTTATGTTAAAACTACTTCGAATTTTCCTCGTATTAATCTGCTGTATTCTAATTTGTGTACTGGGTACGATTTATTCTTTTATCCGCTTTAAAAATCCAAGCAACGTAGGCATTGTTGCTCGTTGGTTTGGACGCTTATATCCACTTTTTGGCTTAAAGGTAGAACATCGTATTCCTCAAGATCAGAAGCAAATTAGCCGCGCCATTTATATCGGTAATCATCAAAATAATTATGATATGGTAACAATCTCTTATATGGTGCAACCTCGCACAGTAAGTGTGGGTAAAAAAAGCTTAATTTGGATACCCTTCTTCGGCATTTTATATTGGGTAACGGGTAATATTTTCTTGGATAGAGAAAACCGCACAAAAGCGCATAATACGATGTCACAGCTTGCACGACGAATTAATGAAGATAATTTATCAATTTGGATGTTCCCAGAAGGCACTCGCAATCGCGGTCGCGGTTTATTACCCTTTAAAACGGGTGCATTCCATGCGGCGATTTCAGCAGGTGTACCAATTATTCCAGTGGTGTGTTCAAGCACGCATAACAAAATTAATTTAAATCGTTGGGATAATGGCAAAGTGATTTGCGAAATAATGGATCCAATCGATGTTTCAGGCTATACCAAAGACAATGTTCGCGATCTTGCGGCTTATTGTCATGATCTAATGGAAAAACGCATTGCCGAACTTGATGAAGAGATAGCAAAAGGAAACTAAAATGCCACGCCTTTCCCGCCGTCAATTATTAAAAACAGCTGCGATTTCTACCGCACTTTCCACCGTGCCAGCACCATTGTTAGCGGCAAGCCGTGAAAAACTAGTTGTGCCGCCACTAATTGAAGTTCGTCGCGGTCGCCCGATTGTATTAACCATGCAGGAAACGAATTATCCGTTAGATGGCTCACACAATGTGACGGTATGGGGATTCAACGGTAATTATCTTGGCCCAACCATTAAAATCAAATCAGGTAGCTTTGCCAAACTTAATTATCATAACAATTTGCCACAATCCGTTGCCTTGTCTATTCAAGGTTTACAAGCATCAGGCGAACTGTTTGGCGGGGCAGCTCGAGTTCTCAAAAAAGGCGAATCTTGGGCACCCATCGTGCCTATTGAACAACCTGCAGCAAGCTGCTGGTATCGTTCCGCGACATTAGCCAACTCAGCCTATCAAACCTATCGTGGCTTAGCTGGAATGTGGTTAATTGAAGATGAGCAAAGCCTAAAAGCTAATCTTCCCAATAAATACGGCGTAGATGATATTCCATTGATTTTACAAGATATGGAATTTAACAATGATGGTCTCCAATTATTCAAACAAAATCAACCGCACTTTGTAGGCAATCGCTTATTAGTGAATGGTATTGAAGCACCATATTTAGATGTTGCACGGGGTTGGATTCGTTTACGTTTGCTCAATGCCTCATTAGCGCGTGCTTATGATTTACGCTTGGATAATGATCAAGAAATGCTACTTATTGCACAAGATTTAAGTTTCTTACCCAAAGCGAAATCAGTCAAATCTTTGGTTCTCTCGCCAGGAGAACGCGCAGAAATACTGGTTAATATGAATGAAATTGACAACGTATCTCTCATTAGCGGAAGTAAACGTAGCTTGTACGAAAAAATAAAAAATATGTTGTTCTCAGGCGATGAACTCGCTAATAACACCGTCCTTGAATTACGTGCTCAAGGACAACTATCCGCATTTAACAAACAACCGAATCTAACTTTCGAAACGGATGCACCAGCAATATTACAACAAGCCGTTGCACAAACTCGAGAATTTAATATTGATGTCACAAACGGTTTAATTAATCAAAGACGTTTTGACCCGCGCAAGGTTGATGTTATGGCTCGTAAAGGCACCATTGAACGCTGGATTTTAAATGCAAGTTTACCTGTTGGATTTACTATTCAAGGTGCCAAATTTGTGGTGGAAAGCCAAGGAGAACATCAATTACAAGCTGAAGAATTAGCTTGGAAAGATACCGTTTGGGTAAAAAACAAAACTCAAATTTTAGTGAAATTTGATCAAGCATCTTCTGGCAACTTCCCATTCTTATTTGGGGTATCGAATTTAATGTTAGAAGATATGGGCTGTCTTGGCGTATTGATGGTTCAATAGACAAAAAATTTAATCATAACCCAGTGGATATTCTATTAATAATCACTTCTTGAAAAATATTACTAGCCTTGCACTTTTTCCAGTATAATCTGACCAATTTTCTGACAAATTAAAACAAGACGATGAATAAAAAACACACTTTAATTTCACTTGCTATTTTGACCGCACTTTATAGCCAACAAAGTTTGGCAGATTTGCACGAACAATGTTTAATGGGCGTGCCAAAATTTAGCGGTGAAGTCGTGACGGGTGATGTGAATTCTCTGCCTGTATATATTGAAGCGGATAACGCAGAAATTAATCAGCCAAATGATGCGACCTATCAAGGTAATGTAGATTTGAAACAAGGCAATCGCCATTTGTTAGCACAATCCGTGCAGGTCAAACAATCTGGAAACCAATCAACACCTTTACGCACGGCTTATGTCCGCAATGGATTTGATTATAAAGATAATCAGATCAATATGTTGGGTAAAGATGCAGAGTTTAATTTAGATAGTCACGATGGTAATTTAACAAATTCAGAATATGAATTTGTCGGTCGTCAAGGACGTGGTAAAGCTGATAATATAACACTGCATAATAATTATCGTGTAATGAAGAATGCAACCTTTACGTCATGTTTGCACGGCGACAATGCTTGGGCTGTAGATGCGTCAGAAATTCGTCAATACGTGAAAGAAGAATATGCTGAAATGTGGCATGCTCGCTTTAAAATACATGGTGTTCCCGTCTTTTATACCCCTTACTTACAATTACCCATTGGAGATCGTCGTCGTTCTGGTTTATTGATTCCAAGCGCGGGAACATCTAACCGAGATGGTCTTTGGTATGCACAACCAATTTATTGGAATATCGCTCCTAATTATGATCTTACTTTCACCCCGAAATATATGTCTCGCCGTGGTTGGCAAGCAAATGGGGAATTTCGCTATTTAACCTCCATTGGCGAAGGTAAAGTGGCAGGAGAATATTTAGGTAAGGATCGTTACTCTGAATATGCTAGTGATAATCGAAAACGTCATTTGTTCTATTGGAATCACAATTCTAGCTTTTTACAAAATTGGCGTCTAAATATTAATTACACCCGAGTAAGCGATAAACGTTATTTCAACGACTTTGATTCTATTTATGGACGCAGTACCGATGGTTATGCGAACCAATATGCTCGCATAGCTTATTATCAACCAAATTATAATTTTTCTCTTTCTGCACATCAGTTCCAAATTTTTGATGATATTGTAAACATCGGCCCTTACCGTGCAGTACCACAATTAGATTTCAACTATCACAAATATGATTTAGCGAATGGATGGTTAAATTTCAAATTACATTCACAAGCAGTTCGTTTTGATAATGACAGTAAATTGATGCCAACTGCATGGCGTTTCCATGCAGAACCTAGCCTAAATTCTTTAATGTCAAATAAATACGGCAGTTTGAATATTGAAACGAAACTTTATGCGACTCGTTACGAGCAGAAAAAAGGTTCAGGAAAAAATGCAGAGGACGTGCAAAAAACGGTAAATCGAGTTATTCCACAATTTAAAGTTGATTTACAAAGTGTATTATCACGCGATATAACGTTCTTAAAAGAGTATACACAAACCTTCGAACCGCACGTGCAGTATTTATATCGTCCTTACCGAAATCAAAGCAATATTGGTTCAACACTTAATAATGATTATTTGGGATTTGGTTACGATTCAGCATTAGTACAGCAAGATTACTATTCGCTATTCCGTGATCGCCGTTATAGTGGTTTAGATCGAATTTCATCGGCAAATCAAGTTACCTTGGGTGGCACAACGCGTTTTTATGATATTGCTGGCGAAGAACGATTTAATTTATCTGCAGGTCAAATTTATTACTTAAGTAATTCTCGTATTGATGAAAACCCTGCGAATAAAACACCAACTTCATCATCTGCTTGGGCATTAGAATCTAATTGGAAAATAAGTAATAAATGGTATTGGCGTGGTAGCTATCAATTTGATACTCATACCAATTCAACATCATTAGCGAATACATCACTAGAATATAATCCTGAAAAAAATAATTTAATTCAGTTAAATTATCGATATGTGAACCAAGAATATATTGACCAAAACTTAGGTAAATCGGCTAACGCCTATCAACAAGATATCCAACAAGTGGGATTAGTTGTAGGCTGGGAAATTGCCAATAATTGGGCTGTAGTAGGACGCTATTATCAAGATCTCGCCTTACAAAAACCAGTAGAACAATATCTAGGCGTTCAATATAACAGTTGCTGTTGGGCTGCAAGTGTTGGTGTAAAACGCAATGTCACAAACCACCAAAACCAAACACGTAATGAAATTGTTTATGATAATAGCATTGGCATAACCTTAGAATTAAGGGGGTTAGGCAGCAATGACCATCAAAGCGGTATTCAAGAGATGTTAGAAAAAGGAAAACTACCTTATATTCGAGCATTTAGTTTGGATTAAACATTGTTCAATATAAACGTTAGATCAACAAAAAGAGCGGCTATTTTTAACCGCTCTTTTGTCACAATATACAAAATAAAATACTGATTAGAGATTACCTAACTTTTCGTTTAAAACACTGAGCAATTTATCTTTACTAATCATTTCTTTTTCACCGGTACGACGATTCTTATATTCAATTTCACCGTTGTCTAGGTTTTTCTCACCGATTACCACCATATGCGGTATACCGATAAGTTCCATGTCTGCAAACATCACGCCTGGGCGTTCTTTACGATCATCAAAAATCACATCTACGCCTTGCGATTGTAAAGTGCGGTAAAGTTCTTCAGCGTATTTTTGCACGGCTTCAGATTTGTGCATGTTCATTGGCACAATCGCCACAGTGAATGGGGCGATTTCGTCTGATGGCCAGATGATACCGCGATCATCATGATGCTGTTCAATCGCTGAAGCCACCACACGAGTTACACCAATACCGTAGCAACCCATCGTCATCACAAGTGGTTTACCATCTTCGCCTTGAACGGTCGCTTTCATCGCTTCAGAGTATTTTTTACCCAGTTGGAAAATATGCCCCACTTCAATACCACGTTTGATTTGAAGCGTGCCTTTGCCATCTGGACTAGGATCGCCTTCTACTACGTTACGTAAATCAAATACTTCAGGCATTGCTACATCGCGTACCCAGTTTACATTGAAATAATGCTTTCCATCGATATTCGCGCCACAACTAAAATCAGACATTAACGCCACAGTGCGGTCAATAATTGCTGGAATATTTAAATTCACAGGGCCTAAAGAACCAACACCCGCACCAATTTTCGCTTTGATTTCAGTTTCGTCCGCAAACTCAAGGGGATCTGCCACTAACGGGTGTTTTTGTGCTTTGATTTCGTTTAATTCATGGTCGCCGCGAATAATCAACGCAACAAGTGGTTGATTTTCGTCTGCACCTTTCACAATCAAAGTTTTTACGGTTTTCTCGATTGGTAAATTGAATTGCTCCACCAACTCCGCAATAGTTTTCGCATTTGGTGTATCAACTAAACACATTTCAGCGGTTGGAGCTTGGCGTTCGCCTATAGCAATTGCTTCTGCAAGCTCAATATTCGCGGCAAAATCCGATTCCGTTGAGAACACAACATCATCTTCCCCGCTTGAAGCTAACACTTGGAATTCGTGAGAAGCTGAACCCCCGATTGAACCTGTATCCGCTTGCACCGCACGGAAATCTAAGCCTAAACGGTTAAAAATGTTACTGTATACTTGATACATCACATCATAGGTTGCTTGCAAACTTTCTTGTGTCGTGTGGAAAGAATACGCATCTTTCATAATAAATTCACGCGAACGCATTACACCAAAACGAGGGCGCACTTCATCACGGAATTTCGTTTGAATTTGATATAAGTTAAGTGGAAGCTGTTTGTATGAAGAAACTTCTCGGCGGACTAAATCTGTAATCACTTCCTCGTGAGTTGGCCCAAGTACAAAGTTACGGTTTCCACGGTCTTCAAAACGAAGCAATTCAGGGCCATATTGATCCCAACGACCAGACTCTTCCCATAATTCCGCAGGTTGCACAACTGGCATTAATACCTCAATGGCACCACCTTTGTTCATCTCTTCGCGAACAACTTTTTCCACTTTTTTCAATACGCGAATACCCGTCGGTAACCAGTTATATAAACCTGATGCCATTGGGCGAATCATACCTGCACGCAACATTAATTGGTGGCTCACAACCTGAGCATCATTTGGCGTTTCTTTTAGGGTGGAAAATAAATATTGACTTGTACGCATTGTTTAACCTTAAATTCTAAGAACTGAAAAAATTGGCGCAAGTATAACAAAAAGTGCGGTCATTTTTAACCGCACTTTTAACACTTAGTCATTATTTTGCGCATTCGCCAAAATTGCCTTATGTTCTTGAATCAATGCCATAAACGGCTGCCCAAACCGCTCTAATTTGATAGAGCCCACGCCATTAATTTGCAACATTTCAATATTGCTTGTCGGCATATATTGTGCCATTTCTTGCAACGTCGCATCATTAAAGACAATGTACGGCGGAATATTTTCTTTATCGGCAATTTGTTTGCGTAGGAAACGCAAGCGTGCAAATAAATCCTTATCGTAATTTGCAACACCTTGACGTTGTGGATTATGGGCAATTTTACTGATTGAAGAAATACGAGGCATTGCCAATTCTAACGGTTCTTCGCCTTTCAAAATCACTTTCGCACTTTCAGTAAGTTGCAACGTTGGATTTAATTCACTAATAACCTGTTGCACAAAACCCAAATGAATAAGCTGACGAATAACAGACTGCCAATGCTCTTTGCTTTTATCTTTTCCAATGCCATATACTGAAAGTTTATGGTGTTGGCGTTCAATAATTTTCTGATTGTGCATGCCACGCAACACCGCAATCACATAATGTGCACCAAAACATTGTCCCACTCGATAAATAGTAGACATTACTTTTTGCGCATCGACTAAGCCATCATATTTTTTAGGAGGATCAAGGCAAATATCACAGTTATTACATGGTGTTTGTCGATGCTCGCCAAAATAATTGAGAAGAACTAAACGGCGACAAGTCTGGCTTTCCGCAAATTCCCCAATAGCTTCTAATTTATGCTGCTCAATCTGACGCTGTGGCGTTTCTGGTTTTTCGAAGAGAATTTTTTGTAACCAAGCGTAATCAGCTGGTTCATAAAACAAAACCGCCTCGGCAGGCAAATCATCACGTCCTGCTCGACCTGTTTCTTGATAGTAAGATTCAATGCTACGTGGTAAATCAAAATGGGCAACAAAGCGCACATTGGATTTATTAATCCCCATTCCAAAAGCAATGGTTGCGACTACTACTTGAACATTATCACGCTGAAAATCCTGTTGCACACGTTCACGAATTGCCGTTTCCATTCCTGCGTGGTAAGCAGCAGCAGAGACAC
Organism: Haemophilus sp. HMSC071C11; assembly: GCF_001837655.1. Taxonomy (NCBI): domain Bacteria; kingdom Pseudomonadati; phylum Pseudomonadota; class Gammaproteobacteria; order Pasteurellales; family Pasteurellaceae; genus Haemophilus; species Haemophilus sp. HMSC071C11. The sequence goes on from NZ_KV833398.1 coordinate 132,788, forward strand.
CTTTATTGCGTAAACTTTCCGCAATTCGCTCAACCTTATTTCTGCTGTTGCAATAAATAATCCCACTCTTACCCTTTTGAGCCAACACAAAACGTGTCAGTTGCTCCATAGGTTTGTATTTTTCTTCCAAGGTATAACGAATATTTGGTCGATCAAAACTACCAATATATTTGTGCAGATTTTTCAGATTAAGATGCCGCAGAATATCTTTTTGAGTCGCATAATCTGCCGTTGCCGTAAGTGCCATAATCGGCGCATCAGGGAAACTGGCTTTTAAACCGCCAAGCTGGGTATATTCAGGGCGAAAGTCATGCCCCCATTGAGAAATACAATGTGCTTCATCAATCGCAATAAAGCAGACTTTGCTATAAGAAATAAGTTGAAAGAAACTGTTCGTCATCACTTTTTCTGGCGACACATAAAGTAGTTTAAGTTGCCCAGAAATAAGCTTATTTTGTACTTGTTGCTGCTGTTCTAAAGTCTGACTAGAATTAAGAAAATCCGCCTCAATTCCATTAGCTTGCAGCTGATCCACTTGATCTTTCATCAAGGAAATCAGCGGAGAAATCACTAAAGTTAAACCATCAAAACAAAGTGCGGGAATTTGGTAACAAAGCGATTTGCCATTCCCCGTTGCCATTACCACCAACGCATCTTGTCCATTTAAAGCAGCATTAATAACTTCTTCCTGCCCTTTACGGAAAGATTGATAACCGAAAACCGATTTCAAAACAGAAAGTGCGGTCGGTTTTTCTATTATTTTTGATGGTAAAGGAGAATCCAGCATTTTAGAACTGCACGTTCTCGCCATGTGCAGCACAGGCTTCAACGAAACAATCCCAAAAACGTTGTCCGTCATTAGAAACCCAGTCGCCATTTTTAAAAGCAAAATGGAAACCGCCTAATTTACTTGCAATCCAAAGCTCAAGCAGCGGTTCTTGCTTGTTAATCACTATTTGTGTGCGATTATCAAAGGTGATTGTAAATACTGAACCTTGCGTTTCACAATCTACATCTGCACCTTGGTTTTCCAATTCTTCTTCAATTTTTTGCCAAACTTGTTCAATATTTTGGTGAAATTCTGCAATATTCATAAAATGTTCCTGTTTAAATCTGATAAAATGTGGCAAATTATAAAGCCTTTCTCAAGCTTGTGAAAGGCGGATTTACCGATAAGTGAGAGAGAGAAAAATGAAAAAACTACTATCAATTTTAGTGCTTAGTGCAATTTGCATTGTGACAACAGGATGCGGCGTAAAAGGTTCTTTATATTTTCCTGAAAAAGATCAAGCTCAACAAACTCAATAATCTATTATCCAATATCATTCCCAAAATAACTAAAACAGGCACACAACATGAATTTCTTCCAATATAAACATAACAAACTTTATGCCGAAGATATGCCAGTTCAACAACTTGCTGAACAATTCGGTACACCTCTTTATGTATATTCTCGCGCGACACTAGAACGTCATTGGCACGCTTTTGACTCAGCTTTCGGTAAGCGTCCTCACTTAATTTGCTTTGCCGTGAAATCTTGCTCAAATATTGGCGTGTTAAATATTATAGCAAAACTTGGTTCAGGTTTCGATATTGTCTCACAAGGCGAACTTGAGCGTGTACTGGCAGCAGGTGGCGATGCGTCAAAAGTAGTCTTTTCTGGCGTTGCGAAATCTCGAGAAGAAATTATGCGCGCATTAGAAGTTGGAATCCGTTGCTTTAATGTGGAATCAGTTTCTGAGCTCAAGCACATTAACCAAATCGCGGGAGAAATGGGTAAAATCGCACCTATTTCTTTACGTGTAAATCCAGATGTTGATGCTCATACACACCCTTATATTTCAACAGGATTAAAAGAAAATAAATTTGGTGTAAGCGTAAATGAAGCTCGAGAGGTATATAAATTAGCCTCAACGCTACCAAACATAAAAATAACAGGGATGGATTGCCACATAGGCTCACAGCTCACCGAATTACAACCATTCTTAGATGCAACAGATCGATTAATTGTCCTAATGGAACAATTAAAAGAAGATGGAATTACATTAAAACATCTCGATCTGGGCGGTGGTTTAGGCGTGACTTATACGGATGAAACACCACCGCATCCAAGCGATTACGCAAATGCGTTATTAGAAAAACTAAAAAATTATCCCGAACTTGAAATTATTCTTGAACCCGGCAGAGCAATTTCTGCAAATGCAGGAATTCTAGTAGCAAAAGTACAATACTTAAAAAGTAATGAAAGCCGTAATTTCGCCATTACCGATACAGGAATGAACGATATGATCCGACCAGCATTGTATGAGGCTTACATGAACATCGTCGAAATTGACCGCACTTTAGAAAGAGAAAAAGCCATTTATGATGTTGTAGGGCCTGTTTGCGAAACGTCTGATTTCTTAGGCAAACAACGGGAACTTTCAATTGCTGAAGGGGATTATATTGCTCAATGTTCTGCTGGTGCCTATGGAGCAAGTATGTCATCAAACTATAATTCAAGAGCCCGCACTGCAGAAGTTTTAGTAGATGGCGATCAATCCTATCTAATTCGTCGTCGAGAAACCTTACAGGAACTTTGGGCATTAGAATCGACCATTTAATATTTCTTATCTTAAAAAAGAGCGGTAAAAAATTATCTATTTTTCTACCGCACTTTTTCTATTTTTATCCATCAATAAACCTACCTCAAATAGTAAGTTTGTGATATAAATCAAATTTTTTTCTATTCTAGATTGGCATAGAATTGAATTCTTTATAAAATGTCATGCTTTTTAAAGTGGACTTCTAACCACTAAAGGAGAAATTATGCAAGATAAGCTAAAAGTTTTATTGATTGACGACCATCCGTTAATGCGTCGTGGCATTAAACAACTTGTAGAATTAGACGATAACTTTGAAGTAGTGGCTGACGTAAGCAGCGGCACAGAAGGGATTTCTGTGGCATTACAAACATCACCTGATGTGATCATTTTAGATCTCAACATGAAAGGACTTTCTGGGTTAGATACGCTCAAAGGATTACGTGCAGAAGGCGTTGATGCGCGAATTTTAATTTTAACAGTGTCTGATGCAAAAAATGATATTTATACTCTAATTGATGCAGGTGCAGATGGTTATTTGTTAAAAGATACTGAACCTGATACATTGCTAGACCAAATCAAGCGCATAGCACAAGGCGAAGTCATTCTGAGTGATTCTATTAAAAATTTATTATTAGAACGTACTCACGAAGATAATCCGTTAGACAGCTTAACGGATCGTGAAATGGGCGTACTTCGTCAAATTGCAACTGGCTTATCAAACAAACAAATTGCAGCACAACTGTTTATTTCAGAAGAAACCGTAAAAGTACATATCCGTAATTTATTACGTAAATTAAATGTTCATTCTCGTGTTGCAGCAACGGTATTATTTTTTGAACAAAATCGTTAAAAATAATCATAAAAAATGCGCTAGGAGAGACTTAGCGCATTTTTCTTTAAAATTATAATATTTAAATTAGCTCAATAGATTTAATATCTTCTAATAAAATATACAATTCTTGTTTAATATTTTTTTCAAACTGTGCTTCTGCACTTTCTCGAGCTAAATCCAGACGCATTCTTTCTCTTTTCTCAAGTAGTTTACGGTCATCATGTGTAGGCATATCACGCACCACTTCATATAAATTAGCCATCGCAGGATAAGATGATAAATTCTTACCAAAAGGCCTTAATAGCATAGTAAGACGAATTACGCCTTCAGAAAGATTACATTCTCCAGACTGCATTGCACGAGCAATAATATCAATGCTCTCTTTTAATCGTATAACCCGATTATTCTTAGCTTTAGCAATCAATTCCTTTTGAACTTTTAACTGCTTTAATAAACGGATTGCATATAGAGTCAATCCAGTTACCAAGAAAAGTGCGATGACAAAAAATATCCAAATCATAGATTACCTAAATTGATTAATATCCATACGCTCGAAAGTGCGGTATAAATCATCTTCGCTTTCATCTTCGTCTTCAATGCCAAGTTCTTCCATTAACTCAGAAATTCGATCTAAGCATTCATCTACAAATTGTTGATCTGATTTACTAATAGTTTTACCCGCATCTAAAGCATCCAATAATTCATTAAGAATTTCATTATTTTCCAGATTTTCAAGCTCTTTCATTGGATCTTGTTTTTTCACCTGTTTTATTACAGGAATTACTTGACCTTTTTCAGGCTTATTAACAAATTCAACAACCAACGGTATCTTTTTCTTACTACCAATTTTTGGATCTTTAATTTCATTTTGAAGTTTATTCGCTTTTTCTTCAACCGCACTATGACGAGATCCTGAAGCTAAACCTTTATGCTTACGTTTTTTCTTATCTTCACGAGCTTTAGCATCCAATTCATAACGAGTAAGCTTTTTACCAGAGCGTGCTTTTGTTATATCTATTTTTTTATCTGCTTTGCGAATTGGCATAATATCTGTAATTCGACGTGTTTTTTTCTTACGAGCCATAGGGTACCTTTCTTAAAATTTTGTGGATTGTATCACTAGTGCGTATTTTTCTCACTAACAAACATAAACTTTATCTAAACTTATTTTGTTAAAGTATAAACTTCTAAAAAACAAAAACCCCATATCTTTCGACACGGGGTTCTTC
>NZ_KV833399.1:0-21018 GCF_001837655.1 Haemophilus sp. HMSC071C11
AGAAGAAGTAAAAAGAAAAGTGCGGAGAAAATACTCCGCATTTTTTTATTCTATATCTGATACTTTGCTTGAGTATTTACTAAATTATTTGATTTTTATAGTGATAGCTGTGGTAAATAATTTTCAGTGATTCCAACAAGTTCTTCTATTGATATTAATTTTATCTTGCTGCTTTGAGGTAAAAGTGCGGTGAGATTTCTTGCTAAAATATCTTGTTTTAATATCATGCAATTCCCTTTACATTTGGCAAAATAATCAGGATATTTTATTGCCAATAACACACCGTCTTGCCACAGTACTACCGCATCTTTTTCTGTAATATATGAAAAATAGTCATCGAGTTCAGTTTTGGGATAATCTGATTGAGAAAATGTATAAAGCATAATATTCCTTAGAAAGTAAACAATTTTTCTGCTTGATTAAGCTTTTCTAGCAATAAAGAGCGGTTAATTTTTTCACAAGATAGGATAAGTTCTCTATTATCTAATTTAAATTTCTGCAAAGACGCTGTGCAGATAAAGCGTTGTTCTACATCATATAAATCTAATAATTTAAAGGTTCTAATGAAATCTTTTTGTTGAATGATTTCGGGTTGTTGGTTATCGATAAGATTTAATACGCCATCATTGATAAAAAATATCCCAATATCATTGGGTTCACAAAAAGCTGTCGCGGCAAGAATTGCATCTAAGCCTTCTCGTGAAATGGATGTGCCATGTGGAGATGTGCGAAATAAAAAGGCTATCTTCATAGGGTTATTACTCGATCTGCGTTTAAACTTGCTGCTATAAATTCTCCAAGACCTGCAATTATAAATCCCTCTGCAAGATTGTAGTGAGCTGTAGTTGGTGTAGTTAAGTTATCAACAACACCTCGTCTTTGAGATGCCGCAACACATAAATGCAAAGGAACATTGTGGGTGATGGAAAACATTTGCCAATGTTTTTGTAAATTAACTTCATCATTGGCTGGATACACTAATGCATTTCCGTTACTCACTCCATCTTGAAAGAAAAAAATCTGTGAGATTTCGTGTCCTTTTTTGATTAAGGCATCTGCAAATTGATAAGCTAAAAATGCCCCTTGTTTTCCGTAAATAGGGCTTTTGACGGCGATAACATAGCGCATTATTCTTGCTCTTGTTTGATTTGGCGGATGTACAGGTAAACCGTATGTCGGGAAATATCTAAGCGTTCTGCGACTAAATTAATCGCATCTTTAATATCAAAAATGCCTTTTTCGTAAAGAGAAAGGACGATTTGTCGGTTTTTAGTATTATTGGCAACAGCGCGATCCGTATTGACTTCTTCTATTGTTTTTTCAATAGTCTGCGCAACCAAGTCTTCCACTGAATTCGCAAAGTTCACTGAAGATGTTTCATTCGTATGCTCCGTTGGCATAAAGCATTGCAAAAATTGAGACATGGGTACATCTAAATTGATATTGATGCAAAGCAAACCAATAATACGTTGAGTTTTATTACGAATGGCAATAGTAACTGATTTCATCAGTACGCTGCCTTTTGCTCGTGTAAAATAAGGCTTTGAAACACTTTCGCTTTGCATATTTCGGAGCGAACGTAAGGCAAGATCGGTGATTGGCGAACCAACTTGCCGATTAGTGTTATGTCCGTTGGCAATACAAATAGCAGAATGTTCAATATTTTCCAGAGAATGAAGCACTATTTCGCAGTGCTCGCCAATCAGCGCGCTGACACCATCAACGACTGCTTTGTAGGAATTTATGATAGCCTGATCTTCATCAGTGAAAGGATATTTATCGTTTAATGTCATAGCGTTAGGTTAAAAGTGCGGTAAAAATTCCGCTCGTTTTTTATAATAAAAAGCACGCGTTAAAGAACGCGCGCTATTAAACTTATCCATTATTTTTCAGATTTCGGATTGACGTCCAATACTTCCACATCAAAAATTAATGTTGAATTTGGTGGAATAGATGCACCAGCACCTTGTTCGCCATAGCCTAATTCAGGTGCAATAACTAATTGAATTTTTCCGCCTTTTTTCACTAATTGAAGACCTTCAGTCCAGCCTTTAATTACTTGATCAAGTTGGAATTCTACAGGTTGTCCGCGCTCGACAGAGCTATCAAATACTTTTCCATTTGGTAATTTACCCGTGTAATGTACTTTAACGGTATCCGTTGATTTGATTGTATCGCCTTTACCTGCACTTTCAATTTTATACATTAAACCAGATTGCGTCGTTTTTACATCTTTCCCTTTAGCAAATTCAGCACGGAATTTATCGCCTTCTTCTTTTGCTTGTTTAGCAATCGCTTCTGCTTTTGCTTTTGATGCAGCCACTAATTTTGCTTCAATAGATTCTAAGGTTTTTTGGATTTTTTCATCTTTACGAACATCCACTTTGCCTTCTAAAGCATCTTTTAAGCCATCTAAAATACGCGCATTATCATATTTAATGACTTCTTTGTGGGAATCAACAAGATCTTTCATTTGACTGCCCATTAACGTACCTACTGCATAAGATGCCGCTTTCTCATCGAATGTGTTATCTTCTGCAAAAACTTGGCCAGAAATCACCGCACTTACCATTAATGCTGCAATAGATAATTTTTGAATTTTTAACATATAAGTTAATCCTTTATAATGAATGGAATAATACAGGGAATAGATTAAATGGCTTTCTATCTATTCTCAACTTTTTTTTAGAATTTAGAGAAAATTTATGCAAATTCAACAAATGTTAGAAAATCGCATCGAAGAACTTGAAATGAAAATTGCATTTCAGGAACAGTTATTAGATGAATTAAATCACGCTTTAGTTCAACAGCAATTTGATATAGATAAAATGCAAGTCCAATTGCGTTATATGGCAAATAAATTAAAAGACTTTCAACCGTCTAACATTGCAAGTCAATCTGAAGAAACGCCACCGCCCCATTATTGATTTTTGCAATAAATTCGTACAAATGAAAAGGGCGCTTAATGCGCCCTTTAAATTACATTCTCAAATAATAATCAGCTAAATACTTGCCTGCTTATGCAAAGTATTTTTCCAAATCGTCGCTACCGCCAATGTGTTTACCACCGATAAACACTTGTGGAACAGTAGCACGACCTGAAACTGCACGTACGCTCACGATTGTTGCATCGTGACCTAATATGATTTCTTCAAAGCTTAAGCCTTTATCGTGTAAAAGTTGTTTTGCTTTTGCACAGAAAGGACAGCCAGGTTTTGTAAAGATTGAAATAGACTCTTGCACTTGGTGTTGTGGTGCAAGGTATTTCAACATAGTGTCAGCATCGGATACTTTGAACGGATCGCCTGGTTCGTTTGGTTCGATAAACATTTTTTCAACTATGCCGTTTTTCACAAGCATAGAATAACGCCATGAACGTTTACCGAAGCCTAAATCTTCTTTACCAACTAACATACCCATGCCTTCGGTAAATTCACCATTACCATCTGGAATGAAAGTGATGTTTTCAGATTTTTCATCTTCTTTCCATGCGTTCATTACGAAAGTATCATTTACAGATACAACAAGAATATCGTCTACACCGTATTTTTTGAATACTGGCGCTAATTCGTTGTAACGTGGTAAGTGTGATGATGAGCAAGTTGGAGTGAATGCGCCCGGTAATGAGAACACGATCACTGTTTTGTTATCAAATAACTCTGAGGTAGTTACATCAACCCATTTATCACCCTGACGAGTGCGGAATGTCACTTGAGGGACTTTTTTTCCTTCCATACTAGACATTGTTTTTTCTCCTATTGGTTGTTAATTTAAATTTTACGTGCTGTATTATAGGGAAAATTATGATATAGTCATAATCAATTAATTCTATTCTTTTAATTGAATTTTTCTATAGGGAAAATCTCATGAATATCCGTGATCTAGAATATCTTGTTGCCTTATCTGAATATAAACATTTCCGCCGTGCTGCCGATTCTTGTAATGTGAGTCAACCAACATTAAGTGGGCAAATTCGTAAGTTAGAAGATGAGCTTGGTATTATTTTGTTAGAACGTACTAGCCGTAAAGTGTTGTTTACTCAATCTGGGATGTTATTGGTTGATCAGGCTCGTACAGTTCTTCGAGAAGTAAAATTATTGAAAGAAATGGCGAGTAATCAAGGTAAAGAAATGACCGGGCCATTACACATCGGTTTAATTCCAACGGTTGGTCCTTATTTGCTCCCTTATATTGTGCCAATGTTAAAAGCGGCATTCCCTGATTTAGAAGTGTTTCTTTATGAAGCGCAAACGCATCAATTATTAGAACAATTGGAAACGGGGCGTTTAGATTGTGCTATCGTTGCCACTGTTCCAGAAACTGAGGCTTTTATTGAAGTACCTATTTTCAACGAGAAAATGTTACTCGCCGTATCAGAGCATCATCCTTGGGCTCAAGAAAGTAAACTTCCAATGAACCAATTAAATGGTCAAGAAATGTTAATGCTTGATGATGGTCATTGTTTGCGTAATCAAGCGCTAGATTATTGCTTCACTGCTGGTGCAAAAGAAAATTCCCATTTCCAAGCAACTAGTCTTGAAACTTTGCGCAATATGGTGGCAGCGAATGCTGGTATCACTTTTATGCCTGAATTAGCGGTACTGAATGAAGGTACGCGCAAAGGTGTGAAATATATTCCTTGTTATTCGCCAGAGCCATCACGCACCATTGCGTTGGTTTATCGTCCTGGTTCGCCATTACGTAATCGTTATGAGCGTGTGGCAAGTGCGGTCAGCGATGAAGTTAAATCTATTCTAGATGGGTTGAAATAATGGCTGGTGTTCGTGCTGTTCAAAAAGAAAAGACTCGTCGCGCTTTAGTGGATGCAGCATTTAATCAACTTAGCGCAGAAAAAAGTTTTTCTAATTTAAGTTTACGAGAAGTGGCGCGCGAGGCTGGTATTGCGCCTACCTCTTTCTATCGCCATTTTAGTGATATGGATGAACTTGGCTTAGAAATGGTGGATGAAGCAGGTTTGATGTTGCGCCAATTAATGCGTCAAGCGCGTAAACGTATTGATGCGGGCGGTAGTGTTATTTCTGTTTCTGTGGATACATTTTTTGAATTTATTACTAATAGCACGAACGTTTTTCGCTTGTTATTACGCGAAAGTTCAGGCACTTCTCAAGCTTTTCGTACTGCGGCAGCACGCGAAATTAAGCATTTTGTTGATGAGTTAGCAGAATATATTTCCTACAAACATCAATATTCGCAATATGTTGCTTATGTTCAAGCGGAAGGCATCGTAACAATCGTATTCACTGCAGGGGCGAATGCTTTAGATATGAGTAAAGCTGAGCGTGAGCAACTTAAAGCTCGTGTGATTTTGCAGTTGAGAATGCTTGCAAAAGGTGCTGATTTTGCAGCGAATAAGGAAAGAGGCAAGTAAGATAGTTTATATCTAGCCTATTAGTTTTCTCTTTGTGCTTAGGTATTTGCTATCTTTTATTCTTCCAAGTTATTTTTCATACCAAATTTTATTTATATAAAGGGTAATAAATCCTGATGGCGTTTCTACCCGCACTTCGTCGTCTAATGTTTTTCCGATTAAAGCTCGAGCAACTGGGGAATCAATGGATATCCAATTTTTCGCAGGGGCAAATTCATCACAACCGACGATACGGTATTGCTTAATTTCACCTTCTTCATTTTCTAATTCCACCCACGCACCGAAGAAAACTTTTCCCTCTTGCTTTGGGTTGTAATCGACAATTTGTAGCACTTCCAATCTTTTAGTTAAAAAACGCACGCGGCGATCAATTTCACGTAAACGACGTTTACCATAAATATATTCGGCATTTTCGCTACGATCGCCTAGCGCAGCTGCATCTGAAACGGCTTGAGTGACTTTTGGGCGTTCTTCTTTCCACAAAAACTTGAGTTCTTGGTCAAGCACAAGCCAGCCTTGACGGGTAATATAATTTGATTTTGCCATAATAAAAATAAAAGAAAGTTTTTTGAATTATATTTGAGCCAGCCCACTAAAACCAGTATTCTATCTTCGTTTTTTTATAATAAAGAAGTACGACAATGTTAAATCAACAAATTAGCCAAATTATTGCGGCAGAATTAACCGTTCAACCCCAACAAATTCTTGCTGCCATTCAATTATTAGATGATGGCAACACCATTCCATTTATCGCCCGTTATCGTAAAGAAGCCACAGGGGGCTTAGATGACACCCAGCTTCGCCATTTTGAAACCCGTTTAATTTATTTACGTGAATTAGAAGAACGTCGTCAAACCATCTTGAAATCTATTGAAGAGCAAGGAAAATTGACCGATGAATTGCGTGACAAAATTCATGCGACACAAAGCAAAACCGAATTAGAAGATTTATATTTGCCGTACAAACCTAAACGTCGCACCAAAGGGCAAATTGCCATTGAAGCTGGTCTTGAGCCATTGGCTAATTTACTTTGGAATGAGCCAAAAAATGATCCAGAATCAACCGCACTTTCCTTTGTGGATGCTGATAAAGGCGTGACAGACACCAAAGTAGCCCTTGATGGTGCACGCTATATTTTAATGGAACGTTTTGCTGAAGATGCAGGTTTATTAGCGAAAGTTCGTGATTATTTAGCAAAAAATGCCGTTATCGTATCAAAAGTGATCGAAGGCAAAGAAACGGAAGGCGCAAAATTCCAAGATTATTTCGATCATCAAGAATTATTGAAAAATGTGCCTTCTCATCGTGCATTGGCTATGTTCCGTGGACGTAATGAGGGCATTTTACAATTAAGTTTAAATGCTGATCCTGATGCGGAAGAAGGAAGTCGCCAAAGCTATTGTGAAGAGATTATTCGTGATTATTTAGATGTGCGTTTCACGGGACAGCCAGCAGATAAATGGCGTGAGCAAGTGATTGCGTGGACGTGGAAAATCAAAGTTTCGTTGCATTTAGAAACGGAATTAATGGCAAGTTTACGTGAAAAAGCGGAAGAAGAAGCCATTGATGTTTTCGCTCGAAATCTGACCGCACTTTTAATGGCGGCACCGGCTGGTGCGAAAAGTACTATGGGCTTGGACCCAGGCTTACGTACAGGTGTTAAAGTCGCGGTGGTGGATAACACAGGTAAATTATTAGATACCACTACCATTTATCCACACACGGGGCGTGAAGCTGAAGCACAAGTGGCGATTTTCAGCTTAATCCGCAAACATAACGTGGAATTAATTGCCATTGGTAATGGTACGGCTTCTCGTGAAACAGAACGTTTTGCGAAAGACGTGATTAAAGAAATTAAAGAAAATAAGCCACAAACCGTTGTGGTGAGTGAAGCTGGCGCGTCCGTTTATTCAGCTTCTGAATTTGCGGCAAATGAATTCCCGAATTTAGATGTATTTTTACGTGGTGCGGTATCAATTGCGCGTCGTTTACAAGATCCATTGGCAGAATTAGTGAAAATCGAACCGAAAGCCATTGGTGTAGGGCAATATCAACATGATGTAAACCAAACCCAACTTGCACGTAAACTCGATGCAGTAGTGGAAGACTGTGTAAACGCAGTAGGTGTGGATTTGAATACGGCATCCGCACCATTGCTCGCTCGCGTGGCTGGAATGACGAAAACCTTAGCGCAAAACATTGTGGTATATCGTGATGAAAATGGTCGTTTTGAAAGTCGTAGCGAATTGAAAAAAGTGCCACGTTTAGGGCCAAAAGCCTTTGAGCAATGTGCAGGCTTTATGCGTATTGCTGAAGGGAAAAATCCACTTGATGCTTCAGGTGTTCACCCAGAAGCTTATCCTGTGGTCGAAAAAATTTTGCAAGCTACCGCGCAATCTATTCAAGATTTAATGGGTAATGCGGGTGTGGTACGTCAGCTTGATGCAAAACAATTCATTGATGAGCAATTTGGTTTACCGACCGTCCAAGATATTTTCAAAGAGTTGGAAAAACCAGGGCGTGATCCACGTGGCGAGTTCAAAACCGCTGTATTTGCTGAGGGCGTGGAAGAAATAACGGATTTAAAATCTGGAATGATTTTAGAAGGAACAGTGACTAATGTAACTAATTTTGGCGCATTTGTGGATATTGGTGTTCATCAAGATGGTTTAGTGCATATTTCATCATTAAGCGATAAATTCGTGGAAGATCCCCTCCAAGTGGTAAAAACAGGCAACATTGTAAAAGTCAAAGTGTTAGAAGTGGATGTGCTGCGTAAACGCATTGCATTGACGATGCGATTAGATGAAAGTGCGGTCAAAAATGATAGCAAATCTGACCGCACTTTATCCGCAAGACCTCGTGGAAATATGCAACGAGAGGCGCGTAATTCAAGAGGTAATAATGCGATGGGCAATGCCTTTGCTGATGCACTAAAAAATTGGAAAAAATAACAAGTTATAGGGCGAAATTATTCGCCCTTTTTTTATCGTTTTCCTTTCCCGAAAAGCATCGCCAAAACGGCGATTTTTTGCTATAATCTCGCCCAATTTTTATTTACAAAAGAATGAGATAAATTATGTCAGAAACGACCAATGATAACTATGGTGCATCGAGCATTAAAGTATTAAAAGGCCTTGATGCGGTGCGTAAACGTCCAGGTATGTATATCGGCGATACCGATGACGGTACTGGTTTGCACCATATGGTATTTGAAGTGGTGGATAATGCCATTGATGAAGCCCTCGCTGGCCATTGTTCCGATATTATCGTGACAATTCACGATGATAATTCTGTATCGGTGCAAGATGATGGGCGCGGGATTCCTGTGGATATTCATCCTGAAGAAGGCGTTTCTGCAGCAGAAGTTATTATGACTGTGCTTCACGCAGGCGGTAAATTTGACGATAACTCTTATAAAGTATCGGGCGGTTTACACGGCGTGGGCGTATCTGTAGTGAATGCGCTTTCTGATAAGTTACAATTAACCATTCGTCGTCAAGGTCACGTTCACGAGCAGTTTTATCATTTAGGGGAGCCTCAATCGCCATTAACAGTGATTGGCGAAACAGAGGCAACGGGGACAACGGTTCGTTTCTGGCCAAGCTCAGATATTTTTGCTATCACAACCTTTGATTACAAAATCTTAGCAAAACGCTTACGTGAGCTTTCTTTCTTGAATTCTGGCGTATCTATTCGTTTAATCGATAAACGTGATGGATCTGAAGATCATTTCCATTATGAAGGCGGTATTCAAGCATTCGTAGAATATTTGAACAAAAATAAAAACCCAATTCATCCAAAGCCATTTTATTTTACCGCTGAGAAAGATGGCATCGGCGTAGAAGTTGCATTGCAGTGGAATGATGGTGTAAATGAAAACGTGTATTGCTTTACCAATAACATTCCTCAACGTGATGGCGGTACTCACTTAGCTGGTTTTCGTGGAGCTTTAACCCGTAGCTTAAATAGCTATATGGAAAACGAAGGCATGCTGAAAAAAGAAAAAGTGGCGACTTCAGGTGATGATGCACGTGAAGGTTTAGTGGCGATTATTTCAGTTAAAGTGCCAGATCCAAAATTCTCATCGCAAACGAAAGACAAACTCGTGTCTTCAGAAGTTAAAAGTGCGGTGGAATCAGCGATGAATGAAAAAATGCAGGAATATTTATTAGAAAATCCTACAGATGCAAAAATCATTGTAAACCAAATTATTATGGCTGCTCGTGCGCGTGAAGCAGCACGTAAAGCGCGTGAAATGACGCGCCGTAAAGGGGCATTAGATATTGCAGGTTTACCAGGTAAACTTGCAGACTGCCAAGAAAAAGATCCTGCACTTTCTGAACTTTACTTGGTGGAGGGGGACTCCGCGGGTGGTTCTGCAAAAGTTGGTCGTGATCGTAAAACTCAAGCAATTTTGCCATTGAAAGGTAAAATATTAAACGTAGAAAAAGCACGTTTCGACAAAATGTTGTCTTCCCAAGAGGTGGGCACATTAATTACTGCTTTAGGTTGTGGTATTGGTCGTGATGAATATAACCCTGATAAATTACGCTATCATCATATTATCATTATGACCGATGCTGATGTGGATGGTTCTCACATACGTACATTGCTTTTAACGTTTTTCTATCGTCAAATGCCTGAGCTGATTGAGCGTGGTTATGTTTACATTGCTCAGCCGCCACTTTACAAAGTGAAAAAAGGAAAACAAGAACGCTACATTAAAGATGCGGATGAAATGGAGCAATATGAATTAACCCTTGCGTTAGATGGCGCAGAATTACATATCAGTGCAAATGCACCAGCAATGAATGCCCTTGTATTTGAAAAATTGGTGGCAGAATATAACAGCGTACAAAAACTTATCGGTCGTTTAAACCGTCATTACCCAACTCCAGTGTTGCAAGGATTAATTTATCAGTCGCCAATTTCTGTTGAAATGATGAAAAACGAAAGTGCGGTTGAAAATTGGGGTAAATCTTTTGTTGAACAACTGACTGCAAAAGAAACAGAAGCGCATCAATATTCAGTGCGTACACAATTTAATGCGGAACGCCAAGTGTATGAAGCGGTGATTACTGTTCGCAAACACGGTATTGATACTGATTATTTCTTGAATTTTGATTTTGTTCACGGCAATGAATACGCGAAAATTGTTTCTCTTAATAAACAACTCAATGGTTTATTAGAAGAGGGTGCTTATGTTATTCGTGGCGAAAAAGTACAACCAGTACGTAGTTTTGAACAAGCCGTTGAATGGCTGGTGAAAGAATCTCGTAAAGGCCTTGAAGTACAACGTTATAAAGGGCTTGGTGAAATGAACGCAGATCAACTTTGGGAAACCACAATGGATCCAAATTCACGTCGTATGTTGAAAGTTTCTATTAAAGATGCTGTTGCAGCAGATCAACTCTTCACGACCTTAATGGGAGATGAAGTTGAGCCACGTCGTGAGTTCATTGAGCTGAATGCGTTAAGAGCAAATCTGGACGTGTAAATTTTCGTCTATTTATATTCATGACTGAAAGGGTATTTAGATGCCCTTTCTTTGTTTATCTTGTTATTTCATATAAGGATTACTATTGGTTTTTTGAACTTAAGTGAGTAAACTAAATGCACTCATTTTCTCAACGGAGAACCTTTATGAAACCTTATCTTATCGCCCCATCAATTCTTTCTGCCGATCTCGCTCGTCTTGGTAATGATGTACAAAACGTACTTAATGCAGGTGCGGATGTTATTCATTTTGATGTTATGGATAATCATTATGTACCTAATCTCACTTTTGGGCCTGCGGTATGTCAAGCTTTACGTGATTATGGCATTACCGCACCGATAGATGTGCATTTAATGGTAAAACCGATCGATCGCATTATTCCCGATTTTGCTAAAGCAGGTGCGAATTACATCACTTTTCACCCAGAATCTAGCGAACATATTGACCGCTCTTTGCAGCTTATTCGCGATTGTGGTTGTAAATCTGGATTAGTTTTTAATCCTGCGACGCCGTTGAGCTATTTAGATTACGTTTTGGATAAAGTGGATGTGGTTTTATTAATGTCAGTTAATCCCGGATTTGGCGGACAATCTTTTATTCCAGCAACATTGAAGAAATTACAACAGGCTCGTAAGATCATTGATGAAAGTGGTTATGACATTCGTCTTGAAGTAGATGGTGGCGTGAAGGTTGATAACATCGCAGAAATAGCCGCGGCAGGTGCTGATATGTTTGTGGCAGGTTCCGCAATTTTTGGTAAGCCAGATTATAAACAAGTTATTGACCAAATGCGTACACAGTTAGCAAGTGTTAGCGCATAACCGTTATTTTAATAAAATACGATCGTAATAGAACAGAGAAAAACAATGAACACACAATTTAAACTTATTGGCTTTGATTTAGATGGCACCTTGGTAAATAGCCTGCCTGATTTAGCGTTATCCGTAAATTCTGCTTTGGCTGAATTTGATTTACCGAAAGCGCCAGAAGAATTAGTTTTAACTTGGATCGGTAATGGCGCGCCTGTATTAATTGCTCGAGCGTTAGATTGGGCGAAAAAACAAACAGGAAAAGTGCTAACTGAAACAGAGGTTAAGCAAGTAACAGAACGTTTTAATTTTTATTATGGCGAGAATTTATGTAATGTCAGCCGCTTGTATCCAAATGTAAAAGAAACTTTAGAAATCCTGAAAGAAAAAGGCTATGTCCTAGCAGTTGTTACCAATAAACCCACAAAACATGTTCAACCTGTGTTGGCAGCATTTGGCATTGATCATTTATTTAGTGAAATGTTAGGTGGCCAGTCTTTACCTGTCATTAAACCACATCCAGGTCCGCTTTATTATTTATGCGGAAAATTTGGTTTTGAACCACGCCAAGTGCTTTTCGTAGGCGATTCTAAAAATGATATTATCGCAGGCCACGCTGCAGGCTGTGCAGTTGTTGGTTTAACTTACGGCTACAATTACAATATCCCTATCACTGAATCCAATCCAGATTTGGTGTTTGATGATTTTGCCCAGCTATTAAGTATTCTTTAAGTTTTCCATCTAATAAAAAGTGCGGTTAATTTTTACCGCACTTTTGTTATCTACTTAATTGATTTTAAAGAATGTTTGAAAATTCTTCTAACATTTCTTTTGGCCATACGCTTGATTGCACTTCACCGATATGTTTTTTACGAAGTAAAAGCATCGCTAAGCGAGATTGACCGATACCACCGCCGATAGTTAATGGCAATTTCCCGTTTAATAAATCTTGGTGCCAATCCATTTTTAAATGGTCTTCATCGCCTGTTAAGCCAACTTGTAAGCGTAATGCACTTTCATCTACGCGGATACCCATTGAGGAAAGTTCAAAGGCTTTGCCTAATTGGTCGTTCCATACCAAAATGTCGCCGTTTAAACCTTTGTAGCCATTTTCAGATTCTGTTGTCCAGTCATCATAATCTGGTGCACGACCATCATGAGGTTTGCCATCTGAAAGTTTGCCGCCAATCCCGATTAAGAATACTGCACCGTATTCTTTACAAATTGCGTTTTCACGCTCTTTACTGCTTAAATCTGGATAGCGTTTTACTAAATCTTCGCTATGCACAAAGGTAATCTGTTTTGGAAGAATGGAAGGAATATCAAAACGTGCTTCTACGGCTAATTCTGTTAAACGAATAGCACGATAAATAGAATTTACTGTTTCTTTTAAGTATGCAAAATTACGACGACCTTCAGGAATCACTTTTTCCCAGTCCCATTGATCTACATAAACAGAGTGCGTGGGATCAAGAGAATCTTCATCGGGACGCAATGCTTTCATATGAACAAACAAGCCTTCGTCTTCTTTAAAGTTGAAACGAGCTAATGTATGGCGTTTCCATTTCGCAAGAGAATGCACAACTTCAAACACCGCATTTGGAATACATTTCACATTAACCTGTACGGCTTTTTCAATGCCTGATAGGTTATCTTGCATTCCGTTACCCACTTGGCTCAAAATTGGGCCTTGCACTTCAATAATGCCAAGTTGCTCAATAAGATTTTGGGTAAAAGTGTTCTTCACAAAGCTGATTTCTTGTTGTTGTAAAATAAATGTCTTTTTCATTTTGATAACCTTTTTTAACGAGGAGTAATATTTTTGAGTATTATTCAGTAAATAATGATTTTATTTCAAGTATTTTATTTACTTTCTTTTCTTGGTTAAATATCATCTAATTCATTGTGAAAAAATTAAATAAAATCTAAAGGAGGAAGTTTTATGCACAACATTGATAGTTTAGATCAAAAAATATTACGTGTACTCACTAAAGATGCGAGAACACCATACGCAGAAATGGCTAAAAATTTTGGTGTTAGTCCAGGAACGATTCACGTTCGGGTCGAAAAAATGCGTCAATCGGGCATTATTAAAGGCACAAAAGTAATTATTGATGAACGTAAATTAGGCTATGATGTATGTTGTTTTATCGGCATTATTCTAAAAAGCGCAAAAGATTATGAAAAAGTGATCAAAAAGCTAGAAAGTTTTGATGAAGTAGTCGAGGCCTATTATACAACGGGCAATTACTCGATTTTCTTAAAGGTGATGACACACACAATTGCAGAATTACATTCCGTTTTGGCGACCAAGATTCAGTTAATTGATGAAATTCAATCCACTGAAACCTTGATTTCAATGCAAAATCCAATTTTGCGAGATATTAAACCTTAAGAACATAGAAAGTGCGGTGAAATTTTTATTCAAATTTATCTTGGTGTTTAAATTTCAATAAATCTCTCCGCTCTTTTTTATTTGGGCGACGATCAGGATGGGGCATTGAAAGGGAATTATTTTTTCTTGCCCACTCGATTTCTTCTCTTTTTTTCACGCTACTTTCGGTTTCTTGATAGAGTAATTGTGCTTCTGGCGCACCTCGGCGTTGATCGCTTAAGGCGATAATTTTTATTTCTTTTTCTTCGTTTCCCTGGCGAAGTTTTAACATTGCGCCCACTTCCACAATTTTACTTACTTTCGCACGTTGATTGTTGTAATGCACTTTACCACTTTCAATCATCGCTTTAGCAATGCTCCGTGTTTTGTAAAATCGGGCAGCCCACAACCATTTATCTAATCTGACTTCTTTTTCTGCCATTATTTTTTCCTTATTTTGATAAGACAAAATAGTACCACAAAGTATGCTAATGAACTGTTATTAAAAATTTTATTCTTTAATAGGATTTTTATTAAATGAAAAAAAATAAAAACAGGTTAATTTAAACATTTTTCAATAAAACAAATTTTATGTTAAAAAAACTTGAAAAATAGTCAAATTTTTGACAAGGTTGAGCGGTTTTCTTTTTTTAAGCTCAAGGAACAATTTATGCATAACGAAAACTTAAAAGAATTGACCGTTCGAGGAATTATCCTCGGTGCATTGATTACGGTAATTTTCACTGCATCCAATGTGTATCTCGGTCTAAAAGTGGGGGTGACATTTGCGTCATCTATTCCAGCGGCCGTCATTTCTATGGCAGTACTCAAATTTTTCAAAGATTCTAGCATTCTTGAAAATAATATGGTGCAAACTCAAGCATCTTCAGCAGGTACGCTTTCTTCGGTGATCTTCGTCTTGCCTGGTTTATTAATGATGGGCTACTGGCAAGATTTCCCATTCTGGCAAACGATGTTGATTTGTGCAGCTGGTGGTACATTGGGCGTGTTATTCACTATTCCATTACGCCGTGCAATGGTGGTAAATAGTAATTTACCTTATCCTGAAGGGGTAGCCGCTGCAGAAATTTTGAAAGCAGGTAATCATGCAGATGGCGACAGCGGTGTGAAAGATATTGCTTACGGTGGTGTTTTAGCAGGATTAGTGGCATTTTTAACTAATGGTTTACGCGTGATGGCTGATGGTGCAAGTGCTTGGATTCAAACAGGAAAAGCGGCGTTCCAATTACCAATGGGCTTTTCACTTGCCTTACTCGGTGCGGGTTATTTAATTGGTATCGTGGGCGGTATCGCAATGTTGATCGGTGTTATTTTGACTTGGGGTGTGGCAGTGCCATATTTCACAATGTCAGAAGATATTGCCGCGGATGCAAGTTTAATTGATTCTGCGATGACTGTTTGGAAAACCAAAGTGCGTTATATTGGTGTGGGTACAATTGGCATTGCTGCGATTTGGACATTGCTGATTTTAATGAAACCAATGATTGAAGGAATGGTTCATTCTTTCCGTATGCTGAAAGGTGGGCAAGAGGCATCAGAACATCGTATTGATATTGACCTTTCTCCAAAAACAATGATTTATATCTTAATTGCGACGGTTGCGCTAATTGTTATTTCATTACATCACTTTATTGCGGCGGCACCAATTTCGCCTGAGCTTTCCATTTTATTAGTGGTAGTTTGTACTTTCTTAGCGGTATTTATCGGCTTCTTTGTGGCAGCGGCTTCTGGTTATATGGCTGGTTTAGTGGGTTCATCTTCAAGCCCAATTTCTGGTATCGGAATTATTTCTGTTATCGTGATTTCATTAGTATTGGTGTCAATCGGTAATGCCTCGGGCTTATTTGAAACTGTAGATGGTCAGAAATTTTTAACCGCACTTACATTGTTTACGGCATCTATCGTAATCACTACAGCTTGTATTTCTAATGATAATCTACAAGATTTAAAAACGGGTTTATTAGTTGAAGCAACACCTTGGCGACAACAAGTTGCATTAATTATCGGCTGCTTTGTCGGTGCACTTGTTATTGCGCCAGTATTAGAAATCTTATATCACGCGTATGGTTTCAGTGGTGCATTGCCACGTCCAGATATGGATCCTTCACAAGCCTTATCTGCACCACAAGCAACGTTAATGACCGCCATTTCTCAAGGTATTTTCACAAATAAATTGGAATGGACTTACATCTTAACTGGTGTGGGTTTAGGTGCTGTGTTAATTACGATTGATGCATTTTTGAAAAAAGTCAGCAACAAAGTCTTTAGCTTGCCAGTTATTGCTGTGGGGATTGGTATTTACTTACCACCATCAATTAATACGCCTGTGATTGTTGGTGCATTCCTAGCGTGGATTATGGCTCGCCATATTGCAAAACTTGGTAACAAAGAAGTGTCAGCTAAAGCAGAACGTTTCGGTACGCTTTTCTCTGCAGGTTTAATTGTAGGCGAAAGTTTAATGGGTGTCATTTTAGCATTCATTATTGCGGCTTCTGTTACCACTGGTGGTTCTGAAGCGCCATTATCCTTAAATCTTGAAAACTGGGATACAATTGGCGAGTGGTTCGGTTTAATCGTATTTATCGTGGGCATTGTGATTTTTGCATCTCGCGTATTACGTGCGAAAAAAATCTGATTAATCCTTAAATTTATTTTAGAATAGGTTATCTTCTGGATAACCTATTTTTCACTATGAAATCTTACTTAAAAACACTTATTTTTTTTCCTCTGATTTTACAGATAGTCGTCACCGCACTTTTGATTTGGTTCGATGATGACTCAAGTGGCGTTATCGTTCCTTTTTCTAGCTATGCTCTCACAGCATTTCTTCTCGCCACAATTCCCGCATTTTTAACCGCACTTTTAGCCGCAAAATTCCGTTACACACGTTATAACATTGCTTCGATTGTATTAGTTTCATCGATCATTTCATTTGTTTATTGCAATATGGCATCTTATTTTTATTTGTTATTACTCGGCGAACAAGACACTTCCTTTTGGGGCTGGTTGACCGAAGGGGGATTGTCCCTCGGGTTAATAAGCACATGCGGAATGGTTTTTTATGCTCTATTTGTAATGCCTTGGTTGCTGCCAAAAACAAGAGAATAATTTTATGCTGACGCTAAACGAACATTTACTTAACCAAGTATTGCTGATTGCTTACCAAGCGGGTAAGCATTTGCAACAGTTTTATCAAAAACAGGTTCATGTTGAATTGAAAGAAGACAACACGCCTGTGACGGAAGCGGATCTTTTTGTGAGCCAATTTTTAACCGAAAAATTGACCGCACTTTTCCCTAATGTCCCTGTTCTTTCGGAAGAAAATTGCCATATTTCCTTTGAAGAACGTAAAAATTGGAAAGAATATTGGTTGATTGATCCTCTTGATGGCACACAACAATTTATTAATCGTACCGATCAATTTTCTGTGTTGATAACCTTAGTTCGTAAAAATAAACCCGTGTTAAGCATTATTCATGCGCCAATTTTATCAATAACTTATTATGCAATGCGTGATTTCGGAGCGTTTAAAAAACAACTGGATCAGGTAAAAAAACTCACTAAAAACACGACGAATTTTGACCGCCCTTTACGAATTGCGGTAGGTGCAACCACTTCACAAGAAAAAGTGCGGTCGATTTTGCCGAAGGATTTTACTTGTGAATTTGTTGTGGTTGGTTCAAGTAGCTTAAAAAGCGGTTTGGTGGCTGAAGGTGCAGTAGATTGTTATGTTCGTTTAGGACAAACAGGCGAATGGGATACCGCTGGCGCAGAAGTGTTGCTGAATGAAACTCACGGTGCCATTTTTGACTCTCATTTTGAGCCTTTAACCTATAACCAACGCGAAACATTGA
The DNA here is from genome assembly GCF_001837655.1 of Haemophilus sp. HMSC071C11. Classification (NCBI taxonomy): domain Bacteria; kingdom Pseudomonadati; phylum Pseudomonadota; class Gammaproteobacteria; order Pasteurellales; family Pasteurellaceae; genus Haemophilus; species Haemophilus sp. HMSC071C11. Next base: position 17,948 of record NZ_KV833399.1, read on the forward strand.
TTAATCCGCATTTTGTTATGGTGGGCGATCAATCGTTCGATTGGCGTTCTGTCTTTCAATTTAATTGATTGGTTCGATTGGTTTTTTTCTCTAGAATACGGCATTATTTTCGACATTACTCGGAAGCCGAATAAGGAATAATTATGCAAACTGATAATAATTGTATCGTCATTTTTGGCGCGTCTGGTGACTTAACTCATCGTAAACTCATTCCAGCCCTTTATAATCTCTACAAAATCGGGCGTTTGAGTGAAAACTTTTCCGTTCTTGGTGTTGCACGTTCTGACTTGAACGATGAAACTTTCCGCAAAAAAATGCGTGAGGCGTTAATTCATAATGAAGAAACAACACCTGACACTTTAGATGCTTTCTGCTCTCATCTTTATTACCAAGCAGTGAATACTTCGGATGCTCAAGATTACGGCAAACTTGTTCCACGTTTAGACGAACTTCACGATAAATATCAAACCTGTGGTAACACCCTTTACTATATGTCCACTCCGCCAAGTCTTTATGGCGTGATTCCTGAGTGTTTGGCTGCACATGGTTTAAATACGGAAGAATATGGCTGGAAACGTATTATCGTTGAAAAACCTTTTGGTTACGATGAAAAAACAGCGCAAGCATTAGACGTACAAATCCACCGTTTCTTTGAAGAACACCAAATTTATCGTATCGACCATTATTTAGGTAAAGAAACCGTTCAAAACTTGCTCGTATTACGTTTTTCAAATGGTTGGTTTGAACCGCTTTGGAACCGTAATTTCATTGATTATGTAGAAATTACTGGTGCAGAATCTATTGGCGTGGAAGAGCGCGGGGGCTATTATGATGGTTCTGGCGCAATGCGAGATATGTTCCAAAACCATTTATTACAAGTCCTTGCTATGGTTGCAATGGAGCCGCCAGCGATTATTAACGCGAATTCAATGCGTGATGAAGTGGCAAAAGTGATGCATAGTTTGCGTCCATTAACTTCGGAGGATATGGAGAATAACCTTGTTTTGGGTCAATACACTGCGGCTGAAATTAACGGCAAAATGGAAAAAGGCTATCTAGAAGAAAAAGGTGTGCCTGCAGATTCTCGTACTGAAACCTACATCTCATTGCGTTGTGAAATTGAAAACTGGCGTTGGGCTGGCGTGCCGTTCTATGTTCGTACGGGTAAACGCTTACCAGCTCGTGTGACTGAAATTGTGATCCATTTTAAAACTACGCCACATCCTGTATTCAGCCAAAATGCACCAGAGAATAAATTGATTATTCGTATTCAACCTGATGAAGCTATTTCAATGCGTTTTGGTTTGAAAAAACCAGGTGCAGGTTTTGAGGCGAAAGAAGTATCAATGGATTTCCGTTATGCAGATTTAGCAGGCACGCAAGTATTAACCGCTTATGAACGTTTATTGTTGGATGCGATGAAAGGCGATGCAACCTTGTTTGCTCGTACTGATGCTGTGCATGCTGCATGGAAATTTGTGCAACCGATTTTAGATTACAAAGCCAATGGTGGTCGTATTCACGAATATGAAGCTGGCACTTGGGGGCCTGTTGCAGCTGATAAATTAATCGCAAAACAAGGCAAAGTGTGGCGTAAACCAAGTGGATTGATGAAGAAAAAAGTTTAACTAATCTAATGTAGGGTGGGCTTTAGCCCACCGATCTTACTATCTAACATAATAAATTGTGGGCTAAAGCCCAACGGAAAATCAATGAACTATATCAGCTTCCCAACTGCTCAACATGCAGTCGATAAAATTGCACAAGAATTTGTGATTTATAGTCAATTAAATCATCCTGTACATATTTCCCTTTCTGGTGGTTCGACGCCTAAGTTATTATTTAAAACCCTAGCCAAATCACCTTATGCGGAACAAATTAACTGGAAAAATCTGCATTTTTGGTGGGGAGATGATCGTATGGTTCCGCCATCTGATCCTGAAAGTAACTATGGCGAAGTGCAAAAACTTTTATTCGATCATATTCAAATTCCAATGGAAAATATCCATCGAATTCGTGGCGAAAATGAACCGCACTTTGAACTAAAACGTTTCGAAGAAGAATTAAGTGCGGTCATTCCAAACGGTGTTTTTGATTGGATTATTTTAGGCATGGGGACAGACGGTCATACTGCTTCTCTCTTCCCACATCAAACTAGTTTTGATGATGAAAACCGAGCTGTCATTGCTAAGCATCCTGAAAGTGGTCAAATTCGCATTTCTAAAACAGCTAAACTCATTGAACAAGCCAAACGCATTACCTATTTGGTAACGGGTGAAAGCAAGGCGGATATTTTAAAAGAAATCCAAACGACTCCAGTTGATAACCTACCTTACCCTGCTGCCAAAATTAAAGCAAAAAATGGGGTGACGGAGTGGTATTTGGATAAAGCAGCGGCAAGGCTGCTCTAATGGAAATTTTAGCTCATATTTTAACTTGCACTTGTCACCCTTGAACATTGGTTGCCTGCAGTGTTGGCAATAGTTTTGTAAATGGTTGCATAAAATTGATCGCTTGTAGGGGCAAATTACATTTGCCCTATAAAAACAATTACAGCGGAATGTATGACTACGAAATATAATGCAGGTATTCATCATCGAAGATCGATTCGTTTAAAACATTATAATTATCGTTCTGAAGGATTTTATTTCATCACCATTTGTTGTAAAAATAAAGAATGTCTATTTGGGCATATCATTAATCAACAAATGCAATTAAATGATTTAGGGAATTACGTAAAACAGTGTTGGGAAAATATTCCAATGTTCTTTCCACAAGTACGAATTGATGAATTTGTTATTATGCCAAATCATTTACACGGTATTATTGAAATTATTGAACAGGTAAAGGGCAAATGTAATTTGCCCCTACAATTGAGAGCAACACAGTTGCCACAAAAGGGAACATCTCAAACAATTGGCTCAATAGTTCGTGGATTTAAAGCAGGTGTAACATCTTGGGCAAGAAAAAATAGTGAAATTTTTGATGTTTGGCAGCGAAATTATTATGAACATATTATTCGTGATGAAAAATCCTATTTGCAGATTTATGAATATATTCAAAATAATCCT